>JBMZCY010000012.1:0-21613 GCA_049613825.1 Planktomarina sp. | reverse complement strand
CTGCACTACTACCCTGTGTCCGACGTCCGTCAGGGTGTTGTTCATATTGTTGGCCCTGAACAGGGGTGGACGCTGCCCGGCATGACCGTTGTCTGCGGCGACAGCCACACCGCGACCCACGGCGCGTTCGGCGCATTGGCACACGGCATCGGCACGTCAGAGGTTGAACACGTTCTGGCGACCCAGACTTTAATCCAGAAGAAATCCAAGAACATGAAGGTCGAAATCACAGGCGCACTGCGTCCGGGTGTGACCGCCAAGGACATTACGCTGGCTGTGATCGGTGAAACTGGAACGGCGGGCGGCACCGGGCACGTGATCGAATACTGTGGTTCGGCTATTGAAGCCTTGTCCATGGAAGGTCGCATGACCGTCTGTAATATGGCCATCGAAGGTGGTGCTCGTGCGGGTCTAATCGCACCCGACCAGACGACATTCGACTACTGCCACGGCCGCCCGAACGCGCCGAAAGGCGAAGATTGGGATAAGGCAGTCGCGTACTGGAAAACCCTGTTCACCGACGACGGTGCACATTTCGACAAAGTCATCACATTGCGCGGCGAAGACATCGCCCCCGTGGTCACATGGGGCACATCCCCCGAAGACGTGCTGCCGATCACAGGCATCGTCCCTGCCCCCGCTGATTTCGAAGGCGGCAAAGTTGACGCAGCACAACGGTCCCTCGACTACATGGGCCTGACACCGGGCACCAAGCTGAGCGATGTCGAAGTCGACGCCATCTTCATCGGATCCTGTACAAATGGCCGGATCGAAGACCTGCGGGCAGCAGCCAGCATTGTTGAAGGCAAAAAAGTCAAAGACAACATCCATACGGCTATCGTCGTTCCGGGCTCTGGTCTGGTAAGATTACAAGCCGAAGAAGAGGGCCTTGCACAAATCTTCCGCGATGCAGGTTTCGAATGGCGCTTGGCGGGTTGTTCCATGTGCCTTGGCATGAACCCCGACCAATTGGGGCCAGAGGTGCGGTGCGCATCTACATCAAACCGTAACTTCGAGGGCCGCCAAGGTCGTGGAGCACGGACGCATTTGATGTCACCGGCGATGGCTGCGGCTGCGGCAGTGACGGGTCATCTGACAGATGTACGGGAATTGAGTTAAAGGTCCATCAAAGGCACCACTGCAATACAAAAGGGCCAGACACAAACGTCTGGCCCTTTTCTTATTCTTTCTTAGGTATCAGCGCCTAACTGGCGGCACGCGGTTCATAAGTGCCCATTTGAGAACTTCTACCTGATCCGTTGTTGTCGTTTCAAATTTTACACCACCAACACACCCTGTCTTGTCAAAAACAGTTTCACTGACCGACCGTGACCAAGCGCCTTTTTCGCGTGGGTTGTTAAAATACAGCGGAGCAACGGTGTACTTTTCTTCCACCAATGCAAATGCGGCTTTTGACCGAGATTTGGCGCTAGGGTTGCCGCCAGCAAGGCATGTAAATCCATAGGTCACATCCAAAAGCGCGGCACTCCGCCCCCTTGGGGACGTATTGTGGGATCCATTTACACCACGCAGAAAACTGATGCTTTGGTACCGGAATACTTCTCTAGCCGCCCCTTCAGGAAGCTGTGGTGCTGGTTCGCGTGTGGCGCAGGCGGACAGCACAACCAACGCTGAAGCCGCAAGCAGTTTCATATATTTCATTTCTTTCCTCTCACTTCTTTTATTTTGGTGATCTAAAGCCTGAAAATCCGCTTGATATCATTCAACGTATCGACCTGCTTGGGGGACAAACCATTGGGTACAGACGCAGCCACGTCTTGTACAATCTGCATCAATGGTGCCGCAATCCGCGCCCCGTCCATACGCGCGGTCTTGCGTCCTGCACGCGAGATCGCTTGGTCAGGGCCACCGCATTCGTTCTGAATCCATTTGGCCAGAACCAGCATTTCCACTGATTCCTCTTCCGACACATTCAGATGTTTCCGGACACTGTTTTGCAAAGCAGTTCGCATCTCTTGCGTCGGCAGGTCATTCGATTCCATGAACGCATTCGCGACTGTCGCGATACCGATGTTCACATCCTCGATCGCGTCCACAGGGTGAATATTCGCTTTGCGCCGGAACCCGAACCGCCGTGCGGCCCCTGCAACATCTTGCGCCATGCCAACCAGATCATTGGCGGCATCAGCAGCATTGCGGGCCCGGATCATATAAAAGATAACGGCGCCCATCGCGCCCAGAATTGCGAGTAGAAATGGCATGTTCAAAAGACCTTCATTGTAACGTCGCCAAGGTGACGAATTCTGCTTTTTCGGTCAAGAAATTTCCCAATCTGTCTGCACAGCGTATCTATAGCCTGAGTACAGCTTGTGTACGGAGTGTGGCCGTGTTTTTTAGGGGACAGATTCTGAAAGGTTTGTCCCATGGATAAGTTCGAAACCCTGACCGCCATCGCAGCCCCGATGCCCTTGATCAACATCGACACAGATATGATCATCCCGAAGCAATTCTTGAAAACCATCAAACGATCTGGCCTTGGCGTCAGCGCATTTTTTGAAATGCGCTATGACAATGACGGCGCAGAAAACCCAGATTTTGTTTTAAACAACGAAGCCTATCGCGATGCCAACATCCTGATCGCAGGGGATAATTTTGGCTGTGGATCATCACGCGAACACGCGCCTTGGGCGTTGTTGGACTTTGGCATTCGCTGTGTGGTGTCGACTTCATTCGCAGACATCTTCTTTAACAACTGCTTTAAGAACGGGATTTTGCCTGTTGTAGTGACGCAGGAACAGTTGGACTTGTTGATGAAAGACGCCGAAAAAGGTGCGAACGCACGGATGACAGTTGATTTAGAAAATCAGGCTATAACGACATCTGACGGTGATACCGTAACGTTCGAAATCGACGCATTTCGCAAGCATTGCCTGATCAACGGTTTGGACGATATCGGCCTGACTATGGAAAAAGCGGCGGCGATTGATACATTTGAGTCACAGCTTTCCGAGGCGCGCCCTTGGGTCTAACAGCTTCCTAACCACAAGATGTAGTATTCGTTCTTGATACGTTCATGTTATTTTTAAGGCCGCCCGCCGCAATCGGGTGGCCTTAGTTGTTGATAAGATAAAGATAAAATTAACGAAAACAAAAACTTGCCGGATCATCATGAAGTTGTCACAATAAGGGCAATAATGAGGCACCGGATTAGCAGCCGGTCACGACATGGAATAGGATAGCGGCACGTATCGCTACCATCCAAATCGACGAGGATACGGCCGTGATTTCACGCCTAGTTGGTGCGCTTGTGCGGGCCATAATGATAATATTATTAGTCGCGACTCCGGGCCTATTAATCCCAGGTGTGCCGACAGAAAGTACGCAATTTGCGGCCTTCATCGCGATATTTGTTGGCGTGTTGGTGTTTGTTGAATATACATCGCACACACCGATTATGATCGAATTTAGGGATGCGCCGCCGTTTAACCGCATTCGGTTTTTATCTTTCTTTCTGATTATCTTCCTTTTGACAGCCCTGATGCGCGGTGCTGTTCTTACTACGCCTTTGGCCGGGTTCGTTTACACGATTGGCGACGCCTTGGGACGGTTATTGGACTTTCCGTATTCACCCGTTCGCCTGACATTGCTGATGCTGCCACCTGAAGCAAGCACATCCGCAGCGCTGACCATGCGGGCAATGGCAGGGATTTCATATGTCTTGTCCATTCTGACAATCATCGGTTTCATTATATCAATTCGCATCTTTAGCTGGCCCGGGCGGGGATCTACTTTCAATGTTTTGACCAATTTGCCGATGTTTGATCCTACATCTGGCGGCGATGTTGTCGACCGATTGGCCCGTGGCGCGCGGTTGAACATAGCGATGGGGTTCTTGCTACCGTTCATCATTCCGGCATTGGTCAAAGTGGCAGGGCCCTTGATCGACCCAGCTCAGTTTGAAAACGCGCAGACGATGGTTTGGCTTGTTGCCCTTTGGGCTTTCCTGCCTGCCAGTCTGTACATGCGCGGTGTTGCGATGGGGCGTTTGGTTCAAATGATCGAAAATAAGCGCCGCCGTCGTTATGCACAGGCGCTGGAAAATGGCGACGGGTACGCGTCAGCTTGACCTGACGGGATGCCATAGGTACCTCCGGATCAACTTGTTTTGCGGAGGAATCCCCCATGTCAAACCCATCCCTTTTGATCCTGCCCGGTGACGGCATTGGCCCCGAAGTTATGGCAGAAGTGCAAAAGGTCATCAACTGGATGGCGGACAACGTTGGCGTGGTGTTTGACGTGACCAACGATTTGGTTGGTGGTGCGGCGTATGATGCACACGGTGTGGCGTTGCACGATAACACCATGGAAAAGGCGCAAGAGGTGGACGCAGTTCTCTTGGGTGCAGTTGGCGGGCCAAAGTACGACAATCTGGATTTCAGCGTGAAACCAGAACGAGGCCTGTTGCGGTTGCGAAAAGAAATGGACCTGTTCGCAAACTTGCGTCCGGCGCAATGCTTTGACGCGTTGGCTGATTTTTCGTCACTGAAGAAGGACATCGTATCTGGTCTGGATATTATGATCGTTCGGGAACTGACTTCTGGTTCTTACTTCGGTGAACCACGTGGGATTTTCCAAGAAGGTAACGAACGGGTTGGTATAAACACGCACCGGTATACTGAATCCGAAATCGCTCGGGCGGCTCGATCTGCGTTCGAATTGGCCCGGAAGCGGTCAAACCGCGTGTGTTCGATGGAAAAGGCCAACGTGATGGAGGCAGGTATTCTGTGGCGCGACGTGGTTAACGAAGTGCACGCAGCTGAATATTCCGACGTCGAACTGTCCCATATGTACGCTGATAATGGCGCGATGCAGTTGGTGCGTGCACCAAAGCAGTTTGACGTGATCCTGACTGATAACCTGTTCGGGGATATTCTGTCCGATTGTGCCGCGATGCTGACCGGATCATTGGGCATGTTGCCATCTGCATCCTTGGGTGCACCGATGGATAATGGCCGCCCGAAAGCCTTGTACGAACCAGTGCATGGATCGGCCCCTGATATTGCGGGTGAAGGGAAAGCGAATCCGTCTGCATGTATCCTGAGTTTTGCGATGGCGTTGCGGTATTCGTTCGACATGGGCGATTTGGCGACGCGGCTTGAGTCTGCAGTTGAGAAGGTTCTGGCGGATGGTGTGCGGACGGCTGACCTGTTGCAAGCCGATGGTGAGACGCCTGTTTCTACATCTGATATGGGTGACGCAATTATTGCCGCATTGACAGAGCTGTCCTGATTGAGTCGCTTGCGCGACACGATATGTCCCGCTCAAATTCATCCTGAGTTTGAGCGGTTGATGCCTCCGGCGGAGGTTATTTGAGCAAACTGAAGTTGTGAGGTAGCGTATCGTTATGTCGATTGCGCTTTTGAAAACTTTTATTGCAGTGGCTGATGTTGGCAGCTTTCGTGGGGCTGCGGATAAAGTGCATGTGACACCTGCCGCCGTTGGGCATCAGATGAAGCAATTGGAACTTCTGGTTGGGCATGCACTGTTTGACCGTAGCGATATAAGGCCGAAGCTGAGTTCATTGGGACATCAGTTTGTTGGTCAAGCCCGCGATGTGGTTCAGGCTTACGATGCGTTGATGGATCGTGTGCCTTTGGGCGATGATTTTGCGGGTGAGTTCGCGCTGGGGGCAGTGTCTTCGACGTTACTTTCGATGATCCCTCAGGCAGTCAACAAGTTGGTCCAACGATTTCCCAATTTGAAAGTACGTATTGTTCCCGGTTTATCTGATGATCTGCAAGAGCAAGTAGACAGCGGGCGGCTGGATGCAGCGGTACTGAGTCCGTCATTCGGCATTGATGCGACTCAGGCTTGGGTGCCGATGGCCGAGGAAGAGTTGGTGATGATTGCGGCACCTGATGTAGTGGGCGATGATGCGGTGGCGCTGTTAAACCAGTTGCCGTTTATTCGTCATACACGCAGGTCAGCAGTTGGGATTTTAGCGGACGCTTGGCTGCGTGATCACGGGATTGCGGTGGCACCCGTGATGGAGATGGAATCACTCGCTGCGTTATCGAATATGGTGTCGCATGGGTTGGGCGTGTCGATTGTGCCGAACATGTGTGTGCCGGGTGATGTGTTTGCGGGGCTTCGGAAATTGCCGCTGGGTCCGGAACGTCGGGCACGGGTATTGGGCGTTTTAACCCGTAAAGACAGTGCAAAAGCGCAGGTGGTTAAGGCATTGCAGGATGAAATCACAGCAACCATTGCACAGGCTGATGTAAAATCTTTCTTTACCTAACCCACAATTTCTTTCGATTGTAGAAAATTCTGTTTGCCCCTAAACGAAGGGTAGATTTCAAAGAAAGGTGTTCCATGTCAGTCAGCGATAAAATCGTCGACAGCCTTGTCCGTAACAAGGTTGAATTCATCACCACCGTCCCCTGTAAGCAGTTGGGCGATGTGATCAACGGGGTTGAGGCCCATCCAGATATCATGCACGTTCCTTCCAACAAGGAAGACGAAGGCATGGGCCTGTGCGCGGGTGCGTATATGGGCGGCAAACGTCCAGCAATCATCATGCAAAACACTGCGATTGGTGTGACTGTTAACACGCTGTCGTCACTGACCCAGTTCTATAACATGCCACTGCCGATGATCATTTCATATCGCGGTGAGATTGGCGAACGTGTTGCGATCCAAACTGAGATGGCTGTGCACACAAAAGGCCTGCTGCAGCAGTTGGGCATTCAGACCTATCACTTTCACGAACCGGAAGACATCAAAGATCTGGATTCGATCCTGCATCACACATACATGAGCCGGAAACCGACTGCCGTGCTGACTGACAGCAACTTCTGGGGAGGCTACTAATATGATCCGTTCCGATATCATTAAAACTCTGCTGCCGATCCTGCACGACGAACTGGTTGTGTGTAACATCGGTCTGCCATCCCAAGAACTGCACATGATGGACGACACAGCGTCGAACTTTTACATGTTGGGTACAATGGGATTGGCGTCCTCCATCGGTTTGGGCCTAGCCCTGTCCCAGAAGGAAAAAGTTATTTCCATCGACGGTGACGGTTCCATCCTGACCAACCTTGGCACATTGCCAACGATTGCAAACAATGTTGCAGATAACTTTGTTCTGCTGATTATCGACAACGGGTCCTATGGTTCCACTGGTGACCAGCCGACATATGCAGGTCGCAAAACATCGCTGGCGAAAGTTGCGGCAGCATGTGGTTGTGACAATGTTGTTGAATGTCAGGCGGAAGATACTGCCAAGACTTTGCAAGCGGCATTGGACAGCAACAAGATGACGGTGATCGTGGCCAAATGTGAGTCTGGCAACATCCCTGTGCCAGTCATCGAATTTGACGGTCCAGTCATCAAGCACCGCTTCATGGAAGAGGTTAAGCGCAAGAACGCGTGAATTCCCTTTCCTGACTAAGACCTTTAAGGCTGTCCTCAATTGATTTTGGGGGCAGCCTTTTGATTTATGCGGTTGGGGATATTCACGGGCAGTTGGCACTGCTTGAAGATGCCTTGCGCTGGATTGAGCGCGATGGTGGTACCGATGCGAAAATCATCTTTATGGGTGATTACACGGACCGGGGGCCTGACAGTAAGCGCACGATTGATCTGCTGATCGAAGGTCGTGATGCAGGGCGGAATTGGACGTTCCTAAAGGGCAACCATGACCGGATGTTTACGTGGTTTCTGGAAAGCCCATCCCGTCACGATCCGCATCTGTTCATGGAATATACGTGGCACCATGAACGGTTGGGCGGAACGACAACGTTAGAAAGCTATGGTCTGGATTTCACCGAACGTCGCAGGTTCGGCGATGCTCATGCAGAGGCGCGGGCGATTGTGCCGCAAGCGCATATCGATTTTCTGACCAACGCGCAGATTACTTATGAGACGGACGATCATTTCTTCGTTCATGCTGGTGTCCGCCCGAATGTAGCGTTCAAAGATCAAACAGAAGATGACCTTCTGTGGATCAGACCTGAATTTGTCGCCCATACTGCGATGTTTGAGAAGTTTGTGATCCACGGCCATACCGCCCTTGATACGCCGACGCGCTATTCAAACCGGATCAACACGGATGGTGGCGCAGGGTATGGGCGCCCGATTTGGCCTGTTGTGCTGCATGGTGATCAGGCATGGGCCTTGAATGCGCAGGGGCGTCAGGATTTGGTGCGGGGCTGAAGGATGCAATAGGTGGACAGCCCGATAAGATACGCTGCAAATCCGCCGCCGGAGATAAACATTTCAATTGCGCCCAAGCCAGTGAGCATATCCCGTACGAAAAAATCTGCCACTGAGACGATAAATATCACCAATCCATAACAAATGCTGAACATGTATTCTCTTTTATGGGCCCATATTTCACGGCCATCCAGCCCCGCCTTTCTGAAGAGCAAGCCACATTCTGTTTAGAAATGACAATGATCCGCATTCAAATGACCTGAAATTTGATCATTTCGGTCATAGTTCGCGCCGTATTGCCATATATGCATAGCCCAACAAAAGGGGGTTTTATGACGCCAAGTTTTCTGACCACGCCATCGGGATCAAACGCCAGTGGCAAAAAAGGGATCAAAGAAATGGCCATGTTTGGTCTGCGCAAGGCGTTCATCGATCCTGCCCCCCGCCCTCGCGCCACCACACGGCGGATGGAACGGTTTATGGGCGATGGTGCGGATGCGATGGATTTTTTTATTCCAGAATAGGATCAGTTCGCGCTGTTGCTGATACCATCGGTGCAACGTCCGCCCTTATGGCATTGTTCAAACTGGCGCACCTGTGCGGAAGTAGGTTCCCAAACCAGCGATCCGGGACATGCACCAACCGCCAGATCATATTTCCCGTCATCAACCTGCAACATCGCCATGTATAAAACATCAGCCTGCAGCGATCCACACCAACTGGCCAGACATCCTTCGGATACAGTTAGGGCCGTACTAAAATCAGTCGTGAACCCGTTAGAGTTCAAAGCCAAACCATTAAACGTCACTTGATAAGATTGTCCTTCAGGGAAGGAATACACGCCGTTTTCATCTACAGTCGGTTCCATACTGGCACCGCCTTTGGCAGCATCAAATGTGAACTTTCCCACCACTGGCACATATGATACGTCAGATGCTGTAATGTCTTTGTATATCTGCGGCACGCTTTGTCTTGCGCAACTCAGTGCAGAAACGTGAGTACTGATCAGCGTCAAAGCGATTGTAAGCAAACGTATCATAGATGTCCCTGAAATTCGTTCAGAACTGCTTGATACACGTCCCGCTTAAACGGAACAATTGCATCGACCAGCTGATCCACAGGCAACCATTTCCAAGCCTTAAATTCCTGATCGTCTGTCTCGATATTGATATCAGCGTCCACACCGTTGAACCGAAACAGATACCATTTCTGTTCTTGCCCACGGTACTTTCCGCCCCACAACCGCGGCAAAAGGTCCAAAGGTAGTTCATATGGAATCCATTTGTCCGAGGCATGGATAAGATCGACCTTGTCGGATGTAATTCCGGTCTCCTCTTCCATCTCCCTCAGCGCGGCCACAAGGGTGTCTTCGCCTTTGTCGACCCCCCCTTGTGGCATTTGCCATGCATCGGAATAGCGGTCTGTGCGCTGACCCACGAACACGTGTCCATCAGCATTCAGGATCATCAGGCCCACGTTCGGGCGGTATGGCAGGTGCGAAACATCCATGTTATTGTGCCGGTGACAGGACATTCAGGCCCTTCAAAATATCAATCGCATAGGCCAATTGATAATCTTCCTCACGCAGGGCAGCGGCTTCTTCGGCCTTAGCACGATCCGCTTCGATCTGTTCACGCTGCTCTTCAGTCAGGCTGTCGTTGGACAGTGATCCGCGCAGATCAGCTTCGGTCCGTTGAGGACGATCATCTTCCTCAACCGCTGGTGCCAAAGGATCTACGCGGGGTTGTTCGACAACAATGTCAGGGGAAATGCCGAGCGCTTGGATAGATCGGCCAGATGGCGTGTAATACCGCGCTGTTGTCAGGCGCATTGCCCCGCCACCGGGCAACGGGCGTACCGATTGCACGGATCCTTTTCCGAAACTTTTCGTCCCAACAACAACTGCGCGGCGATGATCCTGCAAGGCACCCGCAACAATTTCGGATGCCGACGCAGAGCCACCGTTGATCAACACAACAATCGGTTTGCCTTGCGCCAAATCGTCCGGCTTTGCGTTATAACGCCCACCGTTTCCGGTATCACGACCGCGGGTCGATACAATTTCACCCTTTGTCAAAAACGCGTCGGACACCATAATAGCTTGGTCCAACAAACCACCCGGGTTGTTGCGTAGATCGATAACAAAGCCTTCGACGTTTTCGATGCCGCCTGCTTCTTCAACCTGACGGGCGATGCCATCGGCAAGGTTCGGATAAGTCTGGTCGTTGAATGTAGATACACGCAGCACAACAGTTTCACCCACAGTCCGATCCCGAACGGCAGTCAACTTGATCGTGTCGCGGGTCAACGTCACATCGAACGGTTCCGGCACATCGTCACGCACGATAGTGATCAGAATGTCGGACCCGACAGGGCCGCGCATCAGGTCCACCGCATCGGTCAGCGTTAGCCCCAACAGGCCCTGACCATCCACATGTGTGATAAAGTCACCCGGCAGAATACCAGCTTTGTCCGCAGGTGTGCCATCCATCGGTGTCACAACTTTTACAAAGCCTTCTTCCTGCGTGACCTCGATCCCCAGACCGCCGAATTCACCACGTGTCTGCACCTGCATATCAGCCGCATCATCCGCAGACAGATAGCTGGAATGCGGATCAAGCGACGTCAACATCCCGTCGATCGCCGCTTCAATTAGCGCTTTTTCATCGACTGGTTCTACGTACCCCTGACGGATACGTTCAAAGATATCCCCGAACAGGTCCAGCTGGCGATACACCTCGGCGTTGCTGTTTTGTTGCGCCATCAATGGACCCGCCACATAAGGCGCTGCAAACACGCCCATAGCTGCACCCAAGGCCAATGCGATAAATTTCGAAGACTTCATATACCTACCCTAAAACCTGAACCACATGGCCGGATTCACCGGCGATTGATCTTTTCTAACTTCTATATAAAGCGCATCTTGCCCCGTGGAGCCATCCGGCATCAGCCCCAAAGGCGCACCTTTGATCACGACTTCGCCAGTTTTCGCAAAAACCTGCCCCATTCCAGCGAAAACGAATAGTGTGTTAATCGCTGGCTCTAAGATCACGACCTTGCCATAGTCCAACAGTTCGCCCTGAAACCGAATTGTCGCATGGGATGGCGCGATAACCAAAGCGCCAGGGTCAGTGCCTAAAATCGTACCGGGGCGGGGAATACCACTGGCATCGGCTTCGTTGAATTTACGGATCACGCGACCTAACACGGGCGGCGGCAGACTGTTTTCCAAACTACCAGAATCTGGCAAACCTACGGCAACTTCGTTCAATGTGATTGTGCCAAGGCCGACGGCAAATGCCTCGAGCGTTTCTGCGGTGGCGATCAGCAGGGCCGTGCGATCAGGGTCTTCGGTAAACCGTCGCGGTAATTGTGTGCGATTGGTAATCGCCGCGGACAGATCAATGCGGGCGGATTGCAAATCCTCTAGCCCGGTTTGCAGAACATCTTGGGCATCCAGTTGCAGGTTCTGCAGTTCCCGCACTTCGCTAATCTGGGATCGCAATGTATCAACTTCGGCCTGCAAACTGGGGGTTAAATCCGCCAAAATCATGCCCGATCGCGCGGTGCCAGTTGGTCCTTTGGGATGCAGCAGGAACGTCGGTTCGGGATTGCGGCTGATCATCTGCAACGTCCCCAGCAGACGGGTGATATCTTCGTTCCGGCTGTTCAGACTGCGGTCCAGAACCGTCTTACGAATGGCCGCCCGCCGCAAACCTTCGCGCAGCGCGGCCATACCGTTTTCCAAAGCAAGAATCGTTTCCGTCAATGCCCGAACACGGTCCCGCCGCCCGTCCACTTCGCCCAATGACGCCGATGCCCTGCGCAAATCATCTGCCGCCTGTGCTGCGTCTTCGGCAGGGCCAGCGTGCAGGGGTAATGCCATTGCGATTAATAAGGCGATCAAGCGTTTCATTGGATCAAGGTCTTTCCAGTCATCTCATCAGGTTGTGGCAACCCCATCAGGGCAAGCACCGTCGGGGCCAAATCGGCCAAGCGGCCATCGCGCAACTTCGCATCACCACCGCCCGCCAAAATTACAGGCACCAGGTTCGTCGTATGCGCTGTGTGTGGCCCACCTGTTTCAAGATCGAACATCTGTTCACAATTGCCGTGGTCCGCTGTGACAATCATCGCACCGCCAGCCTGATCCAATGCGGTCAGCGCTTGACCAAGGCCCATATCCACAGCCTCACACGACTTGATCGCGGCATCCAGATCGCCGGTATGGCCCACCATATCAGGGTTCGCAAAGTTCACGACAATCAGATCATAACCCGCCTTGATCGCACCAACCAATTGGTCTGCAACCTGCGGCGCGGACATTTCCGGCTGCATGTCATAGGTCGCCACCGCAGGGGATTTCGGCATAAAGCGATCTTCGCCATCATATGGCACCTCGACCCCACCGTTGAGGAAGAAGGTAACATGAGGATATTTTTCAGTCTCGGCCAGACGGAACTGACGTTTGCCTTGTTTGGACACCCATTCGCCCAACGTGTTCGGAATTGTCCGTTTTGGGAAAACGGTTGTCATGTATGTGTCGTGTGTGTCTGAATATTTCACCATGCCAAGGATCGATGACAGTTTTGGCCGTGCCCCCGCATCGAACCCGTCAAAAGCTGAGTCCCCAATTGCCGCAAGGATTTCCCGCGCACGGTCAGACCGAAAGTTGATGAAGAACACACCGTCGCCATCCGACATGCCAGCGTAATCACCCAGAATAAACGGTTCAATAAATTCATCTGTTTGATCCAGATCATAGCAAGTCTGAACACCTTCGACGGCATCACCAGACAGTACATCCGCCTGACCCAACGCCATCGCATCATATGCCTTTTTGACACGGTCCCATCGGTTGTCACGGTCCAGTGCGTAGTAGCGACCGCTGACAGATACGATCTGCACGCCTTTCGGCAGATTGCGGTACAATTGCAGCAGGTATTCTTGCGCAGAAACAGGTGCCACATCCCGTCCGTCCACAATCGCATGAATCACAACGCGGACACCTTGGCCCGTCAACGCTTTGGCCGAGGCGACGATATGGTCGATATGACTGTGCACCCCGCCATCGCTGACCAATCCGATCAGATGCGCGGTATTATCGCCAACAGCTGTCCCGAAATCCAAAATGGCCTCATTCGCGAAAAACGAACCATCCTCAATCGACAGATCAATCTGCCCAAGGTCCATCGCCACAACGCGGCCAGCGCCGATGTTGGTGTGACCGACCTCTGAATTGCCCATCTGCCCTGTTGGCAAACCTGCGTCAGGGCCGTGGGTGATCAACTTCGCAGACGGACAATCCGCCATCAAACGATCAAAATTCGGAGTCTTCGCCAAAACAGGTGCATTGCCGTGATCCGTATCGGACAGGCCCCAACCATCTAAAATACACAGCACCACTGGGTTGGTCATTCATTTGCCCCTGTTTGAATTGCAAACACTCTACCCTGTCAGATCACGGGGTCCACAGGGTTTTGTCCAATAAGCAGGAAGTGGCAAAAGATGTGGGGGGCCCGCATTGCAAGTATCCGAGTGGGGGCAAGGAAGATCCTGCACAGGTCCCACACACCTATCCTTTTGTTGCGCATGACCAAGGCACCAAGATGCTGGATGTAAGAAAGTTGCGCGACCCTTTGACGGCAGCACTGCGACAGGGTTGATAATCCGTCAATCCATCGCAATTGTATTCGTATGGCAGTCATCCCCACAAAATTCGGTCAGTCCCTTGAACAAGTGTCGTTTCATCGTTTGGAACTGAACATGATCCTATCCCTGTACGGTCGTATGGTCGCCGCTGGCGAATGGCGCGATTACGGGATTACGATGCAACGTGAAGTCGCGATATTTTCGATCTTCAAACGCACAGGCGAAAATCCGATCTACCGCGTCGAAAAACGCCCCAAGCTGCGAAACAAGCAGGGGATGTACGCAATCATTGGTGTCGCAGGTCATGTCCTGAAACGCGGGCATGACCTGCGATCTGTACTGGGCGTTTTAGAACGTAAGTTGATCAAAGCGATTGATTAGATCGGGATTTTCAAGCGGCGTGTCACCGGACCATCGCCCCCCGCTTCGATCCTATGAATTGCGTCATCAATCCCTTCGACCGTCACGGCCATTGCATTCGCATTCGCATGTACCAGTTCAGTTTCACTGATCGTCATCGCCACATGCCCGTTCCAGAAATACAGCTGATTTCGGACTGGTTTTGTCGGCGTTTCCCCAACCAAATGCGCCTCCATCAGATCGCTGTCCCCTTGGCATGTCATACCACACGCCAAGTATGCGGCCTGCACCAAACCCGAACAGTCAATCCCCGATGATGAATTTCCACCCCAAAGATAGGGGGTTCCAACGAACCCCAACGCCACTGCAGCAGGGTCAGAACCGTGTTCATCCGTAACCTGCTGTTTCGGGACAAACCCGTCCGGTGTTTGCCAGAATTTCCCATTCTCACCCGTTACGTGCAACAACGCGCCACGCGGGATTGTAAGGCAATCAGCCGTCTTGAAATCCGGTGCATGGTAAAGTGTGGCCCATTGAGTTCGCACATAGTGGTTCGTCGACTGATCTAGCCTTAGCGATGCAGCCGCAACAAATCCAACATACCTAGTATTCACCGTTTTGCCGTAGGCCCAACTTTCATGCTGCCCGTGAACCTCAAACCCTTCCCCAAAGATCATTTGCCGGTCCCTTGGGCCGTCTGGACTGCGGTTCAGGTCCGTCACGGGCACAGCGACTTGCATGACCGCAACTGAACCACTGCAATATTGATCCTGCAATTCGACACGCAGATCAATCATAGGTTTAACATCTTTGGCAACGCCTCAAACAATGCACGGGTGCCTTGCCCGACACCGCCCTTGGGTCGCGCAGGTGCCCCAGATGGCTGCCAGCCATAGCAATCGAAATGCATAAATCGCTCTGTATTTGTGACAAATCGGCGAAGGAACAAAGCCGCTGTGATCGACCCCGCAAACCCGCCTTTGGGTGCATTATCCAAATCAGCAATCCCCGGTTCGATCATCGCCTCATACGGGTCATGAAAAGGCATCCGCCACACAGGGTCTAGACCTGACGCATCACGCAACGCTTGATCCAAGTCTTCGTCATCCGTGTAATAAGGTGCCAAATCTGGGCCCACTGCAACCCGGGCAGCCCCCGTTAGCGTTGCCATACAAATCAACAAATCAGACGGCGTCTCATCCGCCAATGCCAGCGCATCGGCCAACACCAGACGCCCTTCGGCATCAGTATTGTTAATCTCAACCGTCAGCCCCTTGCGGCTGTTCAGAATATCCTGCGGGCGATAGGCGTTGCTGGAAATCGAGTTTTCAACCGCTGGGATCAACACCCGCAACTGCACATTCATGCCTATTGCCATGATCATACGCGCAAGGCCCAAAACATGTGCCGCACCGCCCATGTCTTTCTTCATCAGCCCCATCGATCCTGCAGGTTTGATATTTAGCCCGCCGGTATCAAAACACACACCTTTGCCAACCAAAGTCACCGTCGGGCCTTCATCCCCCCATGTCATATCAATCAAACGCGGGGTCCGGTTCGATGCACGGCCCACAGTGTGGATCATCGGGAAATTCTGGGCCAACAGATCGTCACCAGTGATGACAGAAATTTTGGCACCAAAGGTATCTGAAAGGTCACGGGATGCCTGCTCTAACTCGGCAGGGCCCATGTCAGATGATGGTGTGTTGATCAGGTCACGTGTCAGATATTCGCCCTGTGCCATAGCCTGAACACGACCCGCATCGACACCCTTTGGGCAGATCAGCTTTGCTTTTGGCACTGTCTGATCGGCATAGCGGTCATAGGTATATTCCGCCAGCAGCCAGCCTAATGCAAACTCCTGCGCATGGTCCACATCGGCATTTGACAGCGCATACGTCCCTTCCGGCCAACGCGCATAGTTCGTGATAACACCAAACCGCGTCCTCCTCCGTGCCGCAGCAGTGCCCAAACCAACCACAACACCAGCGACACCATCATCCGCAGGTAAAACACACACCTGTCCCAACGCCGCAGAAAACCCCGTCGCAGCCACCCATGCCTGCACAGTATTTTCCTGCTTCACCAGCCAGCTGTCGTGTTCCCCCGCCGCAACCATATAAATCGGAATTGCAGCATCAGTAGGATCAGCAAAAGCGGGACGGGTCATTCAGGCATCCTTTCAAAGTTGCCCAAACCCTATCCGCACAGAATGCCGTGTCAAACGATGACTAAAGCGCACCGTTCATATCTTGAACCTCCCAAATCGCAGCCAAGGATCGGTCGCCCATCCTGATCAAGCGCGCCAACGTTGCCGACAACGCCGGCGCGTCACCCGCTTTGGACAGATCAGCCACCGTTTTTGCAATCACAGACAGCTTTTTCATTCCGACTTGATCTGCAATCCCGACCAATCCCCGCGCTGCTTTCGCAAGTGCGGGGAAGTCAGATTGATAATAAGACCGTTCAATCAATGACAATCGATTGGCCAGTTCTTCCAAGGCCCGGCACACAACGGCGTCCGCATTGCTTTCCCCCAGTTGCGCATAAAGCGCACCCAGTTGCTCTGTATCTAAATCTACTGTTTCATCGTGCGTCAGCACGCTTATATTTTCCACGATATACACCCCATAACTTCCACAATAATCACCCATTACCGCCCCCACGGTCTGTTAGTGTAGCTCCCTCAACCCTTTCCAAATCCTTAAATTGCTGCCACTGCGAACATTGCATTTCATGAAATTAGTTTGGACTTTGCAGGGAACTTGTTATGCCCTGCATCAGACAAAGGATGACCCATGGCCCATATCAAGACCCTGCCCACCTATCTGGTTCAACGCTACTACGGCTGGAAAGCCACGACATTCACCGACAACGAAGCATGGTATCGCCGTCTTGCCACCGAAGGTCAGCGGCCCCGCGCCATGGTGATTTCGTGCTGCGACAGCCGCGTGCATGTCACGTCGATCTTTGGGGCAGAACAGGGCGAATTCTTTATCCACCGCAATATCGCAAACCTTGTCCCCGCTTATTTGCCTGATGGCGAACCCCACGGGACATCCGCAGCCGTCGAGTACGCCGTGACCGCGCTTAAGGTCGCACACATCATCGTCCTCGGCCATTCCAGTTGCGGTGGCGTGAAGGGATGCCATGACATGTGCACCGGCAATGCCCCTGCGCTTGAGGATAACAAAAGCTTCGTAGGCCGCTGGATGGATATCCTGCGCCCCGGATTTGAAAAGGTGAAAGACATCCCAGACGAAGAAGAACGCATCGCGAAACTCGAACGCGAAGCAGTACTGATATCCCTCGAAAACCTAATGACCTTCCCCTTCGTGAAAGATGCGGTCGAGTCAGGAGAAATCACGCTACACGGCCTATGGACTGACATTGCGGATGGATCGTTGGAACAATTCGACCCGAACGCGGATCAATTCACGAAAATCTAGCTTCTATTGCTGCAAAAACTCCCGCCGGAGGCTTCCGTTATCGCGACCAGTTCAATTCCATCCCGTCTGGCCATGTAATCTCAAAATCCAACGTCACGTTGCCACTGGCGCCAGCGCCTAGGGCAAAGTCCCATTCGCGCCCCCCCGGTTCACCGTCAACGGCAATGCGATCTGCAGTTGGCCGTGTGGTCACTGCAACCTCGACATTCTCGTCCACTGACACAGGTGTCGCATAAGCAATGACCACATCTTGGGGGACTGCGGACAGGTTTGAGACATCAATTGCGATTTCTTCTTGCCGTGTGTTGCTGGTGGTGAAGAACCCTTCATCGCCCGACATTTCGTTCAAGAATGAAACTTTTACGGGCAAGCTGTCATCAGGACCAAAGAACAATGTTTGGTCAGCCCCTGATGCAATTAAACTCATTCGTTGCGTTCCAATCAGATTTCCATCACGGAACAGTTTGCCTTCGCCAGACAAGATCGGTTGCCCTGAACCATTCGTCATCTTGGCCCGCACAAAAGCTGTCTGATCGAACCGTGCGTTCGCATAACGATCAATATCTGCTTCGAGAGTCAGTGGTTCCAACGGGATCAAGGTTCCGCCATCATCAGTCATAACATTGGTCAGCGGGTCCACTTCGAAAGATACGGCCACACCATCGAACGTGCCGCCTGCCATCGCTGCCGCAGAATTTTCGACAACCTCGGCCACAACCTCGGCATCCATCATCGGTGCGGACATGCCGCCTTGCACATCTGCGCTACGCGACAGCTTTGAAACTTCATATACCCGAACAATATCACGAAACAGACGTGTCGGAGCCACCTTCTGAAACGGTTTGGCCGATGACAGCGTTAGTGCCACATCAGACCAACCTTGCCCCGAATACTGCATAATCGCAGCCGATCGATCAAAGGTCACAGCCCCTGCATCTTCGTTCAGATGCACATCATATCGGGTAGTCCAACCAGCAGCCGCAGTGAACGCATCCACCTGAATGCCAATCTCACTCGCGCTTGCCACATCAAGGTCCAGCACAACCTGCGCCCAGTCATTCGATGGCAGACCCAATGCCGACAGCGCCTGTTCAGACCGGCGCACGTCATCGCGCAAATCGTACAATGCCGCTTCGTCGGCCCTTATTGTCTGGGTCAAGTTTACTTGTGCGGACGCATTATCAGCAAGTGCCGTTGGCAAATAGCCAACAATCGCCTGCAAGTCCTCTAACGTTTGGGCCGTTTCTGTTGCGGGTTTCAGTGCCTGCAAATAAGCGGCCTGCACTTTTAGGGCATCCATCTGCAACGCACGTTGTGCCAAAGCCGCTTCGGCGGTTTCCAAGTCTGTTTTTAATGTTTCATGTTGATCAAAGGTACGCCGTTGACCATCTGTCAGAAAATCAATCGCATCCCGATCTGGCGATTGCGCGACGCGCATCCCCAGAACACCGGCCCCCGCCACTTCGATCTGTGGAACTAACCCGCTTAGCGCAGAGCGAGGCATCAAAAACGCCACATCATGCCGCCCTGCCGGCATATCCATAACCAGCCGTGATTGCACCATCGCGCCCTGCGGATAAACGATTACATTGGCCGGCACCATTGGCACCTGAAAACTGTCCGCCATTGCGGTCATCGGAAGGAAGGCAACAGTGGCAAGCAACAGATGTTTCATTGGGCGGTCCTTTTCAAGTTATGGGTAATGTGGTCCCTGACACCCCATCCGCGCAAGCACCCTGCACCGTTCGTGCAGTTTTCCGCCAGAACCCGCCCTTGAAACGCATAAAGCCCCGCCAATCAGGCAGGGCTTTCCGTGTAACAATGTGAAGCAATCAGCCCTTTTTCAGGACCTTGTTGCCCAGTGTTTCTGCGATCTGGACTGCGTTCAACGCCGCACCTTTGCGCAGATTGTCGGACACGCACCACAGGTTCAGACCATTGTCGATTGTGCTGTCCTGACGAACGCGGCTGATGAAGGTCGCATAGTCACCCGCACATTCAACCGGGGTCACGTACCCCCCGTCTTCGCGTTTATCGATGACCATGATGCCCGGTGCCTCGCGCAGGATTTCACGGGCTTCGTCTTCGTCCAGGAAGTCTTCGAATTCGATATTGATCGATTCAGCATGGCCCACGAAGACAGGAACGCGCACACACGTTGCGGTAACTTTGATGGATGTGTCGACGATCTTTTTCGTCTCGACCACCATTTTCCATTCTTCTTTGGTGGTGCCGTCTTCCATGAACACATCGATGTGCGGGATGACGTTGAACGCGATCTGCTTTGTAAACTTCTCAGCAGGGACGTCTTTCGTGGGGTTGTAGACCGCTTTGGTCTGTTCCCACAGTTCGTCCATCGCATCTTTGCCTCCGCCGGAAACCGATTGGTAGGTGGACACAACAACACGCTTGATCTTTGCACGATCATGCAACGGCTTTAGCGCCACAACCATCTGCGCGGTCGAACAGTTCGGGTTCGCGATAATGTTTTTCTTGGAATACCCGTGGATCGCGTCGGCGTTCACTTCTGGAACGATCAGCGGCACATCGGGATCATAGCGGTACAAGGACGAGTTATCGATCACGACACATCCAGCTGCCGCCGCGCGTGGTGCATGTTCTTTGGTCGCGTCAGATCCAACAGCAAACAACGCCATGTCCCAGCCGGTAAAATCAAAGGTCGCAAGGTCCTGCGTCTTAATCGTCTTTTCGCCAAAGCTGACTTCCGTGCCAATAGAGCGACGGCTGGCAAGCACCGCAATCTCCTTCACGGGGAACCCGCGTTCATCCAGAATGTTCAACATTTCGCGGCCTACGTTACCAGTAGCACCCACGACGACGATTTTATAAGACATAGTCCTTCTTCCTTTGGTAAAAGACGTGGTCGTCCTAGACCCTGCCCACCGGAATGAAAAGGGTGGTTAGTCCAGCGTATCGCGGCTGAAGGCGTAAAAGACGATCCCTGCGATCACAAAAGCGCCGAATGCGAAGAATACTGTGGCGTAAGACGCGGCGAGGGTTGCACCACCGTCTTGTGAAACGGCGAAGATTCGTCCGCTGATATTTTGCATGACGCCCACGCCGCCAATGCCAAACAGGTTAATCAAGGTCATGCCGCGCCCCGTCAGATGGGCCGGAAAAAACGCCCGTGCGTGGGCAACAATCAACGGAAATGCGGTTCCTGACAGTCCGATCAACACCAAAAGGGCGACAGTGATCCAATACCCCGCAGGTCCCAGAACGGACAGTACAATGGTGAAAATAGCACCGATCACGGCGGCAATCAGAACAACCCATTTGCGCGTTTTGAACAGGCGTTCGAGTGGCCCCCAGAGCGCGCTACCAAGGACCATAGCAAAGCCCATAATCATTGTAGCTACGCCGATTTGCGCCGCCGTAGACCCGAAAATATCCGCCAGATACGGCCCTGCCCACACGCCGCGAATACCTGCAGCAGGGGCATAGTTCACCAGCATCAACGGGAAGATCAGCCAAAGCGCTGGAATTTTCAACAGATCAATCACGCTGCCTTCGGTCGGGCCTTCAACACGTTCAGGGTCAGGCGTCACAAAGTAAATCGCGATTGCGCACAGGATAGATACTGCGCCCAAAACCACCAGTGATGCACGCCAACCGATGCCATCGACCATCCATGCCAAAGGCAATGATGCGCCGATGTTTCCAAGATTGCCAATGGCGATCACCAGCCCCGTATACGTAGCAAAAACCACGGCAGGATACGTCCGTGCAATAAGGAAGAAACTGGCCATCAACACGGGTGAGCAGCCGACGCCGATCAAACCCATTGCAACCGACAGATGCCAAGGCGCAGTCGCCAACGCAAACACTGCGCACCCACCACCACATCCTGCAACCACAAGCGCCGCCGTCGTTTTGCGTGGCCCGATGGTATCCAAAGCCCACCCTACGGGAATTTGCATCGCAGCAAATACAAGGAACCATGCACTCGA
>JBMZCY010000011.1:0-22083 GCA_049613825.1 Planktomarina sp. | reverse complement strand
ATATGATCACAACCGATTTTGACCTTTGAGCCTTTGAAGCCCTGTGCCTGCATGCGTTGCGCATCATCCACCAACGCTTGGGCGTCAAGATGCAGCCAGCCGCCTTCGGTGGAGTACAAGGGGATGCGCGCGCGGCTTCCCCCTGCCAATTTCCACAAAGGCAAAGCCATTTTTTTGCAACGTAAATCCCAAAGTGCCGTGTCAATTGCCGCCAATGCCAAATCCATCCGTGCGGTGTCGCGGTACTGGGACGGTGGCACGCCTTTAATTTTCAGAAAATGACGGTTGAAATTCGCAACATTTTTGAACCCAACCTGATGGCAGATCGACGTTACCGGTTCATCGGATGCATACAGCAAACTGCACGCCTGACCAATCCGCACGCGGTTCACAAAGTCCACAAAGCCATGGGATGTCACGGCCTTGAAATTCCGGCTGAACGTCGGTTGTGTCATTGCAATCAGTTCGGCCGCATCGGCCACCGAGAGGTCCGAACTGTAGTTGGCAATTACGTGATCAATCACTTCGCCAATGCGGGCATGGCGGGTGTTGCCATCGGACTGCTGTACTTTGATGACCGACAATTCCGATACAGTCGCAGAGGTCGCAAGATGTGTCATAATTTCTAGGAACACCAAGATTTGCCCTGGCCCCCTCGCATCACGGACAGACGCCAGTTTATCCCGAACCCATCCAAAATCGAAATCAAAGAACTGCAAGCCAGAATGGGACCGTTCGATTAACTTCGTCACAACCGCAAATTCAGGGAAATGCCGTTTCAGACCATCGATCTTTTCATGGTCAAACTGAACCATCATGTCACGGGTTTCAACAGGTCCGGTCAGCGTATCGTCTGTGATCCAGTTGTGCGGCTGATGCGGTCCTGTCAGGAACAGGGACTGGGGACCGAAATCGCCGATGTAATCCCCGACAAACGCCTTGCCTTTTGTTTCGACAATCAAATGCAGTTCGCATTCTTTATGGCTGTGCCAGCGGCACAGCGGATCAGGCCAGCCGTGTTCAAGATAGCGAATGCTGTGCGCATCCGCCTCTAACACTTCAAGTTCTGGAAGAATGACCGACATACTGCTACCTTAGCACATTGCCACCATCGACACCGATGGTTTGGGCGGTCATGTAAGCCGATTGGTCAGTGGCAAGGAAGACCGCCGCACGGGCCACATCGGACGGAGCGCCCATGTATCCCAATGGAACAGCTTCGCCCACTTCGCGTTTCTTCTGGCCGATTTCTTTGTTTTCAAATTTCGCGAACTGCGCGTCGACGTGTTTCCACATCGGGGTGTCAATCACACCGGGGCTAATCGCGTTCACGCGGATATTGTGCGGAGCCAGCGCAAGGGCCGCCGATTGAGTGTAGCTGATCGCCGCTGCCTTTGTCGCGCAATAATGGGCGACCAGTGCTTCGCCACGATGGCCTGCCTGGGAGGCGAGGTTGATTATTGATCCTGCCTTGCCCTCGTCCTTCATCGCATTGGCCGCAGTCTGCATCAGTGCATAAAATGCACGCACGTTCAGCCCAAACAAACGGTCGAAAGATGCAAGGTCCGCGTCCAGCACAGATCCCATTTCAAAGATCGCCGCGTTGTTAGCCAACACGTCAGGCTTTGCAGCAACAATCCAATCTTGGCAGGCTTGCAAACCATCATCCGTCAGCAAATTAAACCCTGCATGAGTAGCCTTACAGTCGCCCGCAAATTCATCACCCAAGTCCGTCGTGTAGACCTGCGCCCCAAGTGCCGCGAAGTGTTCTGCGATTGCGATCCCGATGCCACCATTGGCACCAGTCACAATGCAGGTCTTCCCTGACATATCCGTTGGGGCAGCGTTCAACATTACTTCACCGCACCGAATGTCAGGCCTTGAACCAGCTGTTTCTGACAGAACCAGCCCAGCACAACAATCGGACCAACCGCCGCTGTAGACACCGCAGCAAGGCGACCGAAGAACAGACCTTCTGGTGCACGGTTGCCTTCGATCAACTTCGACAATGTCGCAGCATCAATCGTGGTCAGACGCACGGTCCAGTAAGCCTCGTTCCAGCAGAAGATGAACGTCAACAACGCGGTGGATGCGATGCCACCCCAAGCCAGCGGGATCAGAATGTCTTTGATTTCACCCCAAGTGGACACACCGTCCATTTGACCTGCCTCAATAATCTCTTTCGGGATTTCTTTGAAGTAGGTGAACAGCATCCAGATCACGATTGGCAGGTTGATCAAGCACAGAACCAAGATCACCAAGAAATGCGTGTCAAAAATGCCCAGCGCGTTTTTCGTCAGGAATGTCATCGGATACAACACCGCAGCAGCAGGCAGCATCTTTGTCGACAGCATCCACATCAAAATATCTTTGGTGTGACGTGTCGGGTTGAACGCCATGGCGTATGCACATGGAACGCCGACAACCAAGCCAAACAACGTCGCAAACGTCGACACAATGACCGAGTTGATGGCGAAGCGCCAATAGTCATAATTTTCCGTCATGTTGGTGTAGTTTTCCAACGTAGGTGTGAAGAAGAACAAGTGTTCCGGCTTCACCGCATCCGCATCGGTCTTAAAGCTGGTGAAGACCAACCAGAAGATCGGGAAAAAGAAGATCAAGGCGACGATCCATGCCACAACGGGCCATGCAAATTCGCCAAATTTAGAGCGTTCAGTAACAGCTGCCATTGTACTATTCCTTAATCCATCAGGCTTTTGCCAACCATGCGCAGCAAGAAGATCGCGATGATGTTGGCAAGGATGACGGCGAAGATGCCGGTGGCGCTGGCTGCACCGATGTTATTGGATGTGAATTCACCGATCAGATACGGCAGGTTCTTGTTCCCGTTGCCGCGGCTGACAATCTCAATTTCCGCATAAAGCGACAGGTGGAAGATTGACTGGATCATCACCACGATTGCGATTGGACGGGCAAGATGTGGAACAGTCAGGTTGATGAATTGCGACCATGGGGATGCGCCGTCTAATGTGGCGGCTTCCTTCTGGGATTCATCTTCAGACTGCAAAGACGTCATAAAGATCAGCACGGCAAATGGCGTCCACTGCCAAGCGACCATCATAATAACCGCGTAAGAAGATGTCTGTGTGGCGCGGAAGGAAATCGGTTCAATCTCAGGCCATAGGTTGAAGAAATATCCAAGGACCGGAAAATCACGCAACCCGTCAATCAGTGTATTCAACCCACCAACGGCAATCCCTTGCAGGCCCAACACCGGATCAAGCAGCATGTTGATCCACAACACGGCGTTCACGGCAGGCATAACAAAGAAAGGGGAAATCAGTAGGACACGAACAATGCCGAGGCCCTTGAATTTGCGATTGATCAAAACAGCAATTGCAAGGCCAAGAATTACCGTGATGATCAAAATACTGGTCACGATGAACACTGAATTCTGGATCGCGAACCAGAAGTCTTTGTTGTTCCAAACGTATCCATAGTTCCCAAACCCGCGCCAGTTGGCGATGTCGGGGGTGGTCCATTCAGGGCGGCGTGAACTGTTCAGCACATACCGGATGAACGAGAAAAACAGTGTCATGCCCAGCGGGATAAGCATCCACAACAGTAACAAAATGACTGCAGGCGTTTGAAGCAAACGGGGAAGCGTACGGTTGGTCATGACGGGGGTATCCTAGCGTCGCGCATCAGATACGCGGTGGAAATTCATAATTTCAGGAAGCGATGCGCGGACCGAAAACCTGTAAAAGGTGAAAAGGCCCGGTAAAACCGGACCTTTCCATAGTGCAGGGAGGATTTAGTAGTAACCTGCTTCTTGCATGATTGCGTCAGCAGCGGACTGCGCAGCAGCCAATGCTTCTTCAACAGATTTCGCGCCGGACAGTGCCGCTGCGATTTCTTGTGCTACTGCAGAACCCACTTCTGGGAATTCTGGGATCGCAGCGAACTGAACACCAACATATGGTTTGATGTCAGAAGACGCTGGAGCAGCGGATTCGATTGCAGCCATTTCAGCAGCAGCGAAGCCGGCAGCAGCCTGGAATTCAGCCAATGCATATGTGGATGCGCGCTGACCTGTTGGCACTTTGCCCCAACCGAAGTCAGCGTGGTTGCCTACAGCCTGAACGTACTCTTTAGAAGTCGCCCATTCGATGAATGCCATCGCAGCTTCGGTGTTGTCTGTACCTGTTGGTACAGCCATTGCCCATGCCCACAACCAGTTTGCACCAGCAGCAACACCAGCGTTAGGTGATTGTGCGTATGCAACATTGTCGTTTTCCAGGAAGGATGCAGCGATTGTCGCATCGATCCACATGCCGCACTTGTCTTCGTTGTACAAAGCCAAGATTTCGTTGAAGGAGTTACCTTCGGAGCCTGGAGGGCCGTAGTTGCCCAGCAGATCTACGTAGAAGTTAACAGCTTGGTTCCACATAGCGCTGTCCAACTGTGGACGGCCTTCTGCGTCGAACCATGCGCCACCGAATGAGTTCACAACAGTTGTTACGAACGCCATGTTGTCGCCCCAACCTGGCTTACCGCGCAAACAAGCACCGTATACGCCATTGTCTGGATCGTGCATCGCAGCAGCAGCGTTCATAACGCGTGCCCAGCTGTCGTTGTCTTTGATTGTAACGCCTGCAGCTTCTGCAAGATCAGCGCGGTACATAACCATGGACGATTCACCGTAGAATGGTGCTGCGTACAATTGACCGTCAGCGGACAGACCTGCGCGCATTGCTGGCAGGATGTCTTCTACGTCATAGTCAGCGCCGAAGTTCAGTGGCTCGATCCAGCCTGCAGCGCCCCAGATTGGTGCTTCTTGCATGCCGATGTTGATGATGTCGTACTGACCACCACCAGTTGCTGTGTCGGAAGTAACCTGCTCGCGCAGAACGCCTTCTTCCAAAGATACCCAGTTCAACGTGACACCAGTGTCCGCTGTGTAAGCTTCTGCGACTTTTTGCATGTTGATCATGTGACCGTTGTTTACGATCGCGATGGTCAGTTCTTCAGCGGAAGCGGCTGTTACGCCGGTCGCTGCAATTGCCAGACCAGCAACTGTGTTTAGCAAAGATTTCATGTTTTTCCTCCCAGAAATCACGGACATTAACTTTGTTCGTTCGATCATCGTGCTGCGAATCCAGAAAACCTGCTACTATATTTTCATCAATTATAGATACTATTTTTGCATTTTGGCATCGTTTTTTGAATAACTTTGATTCGATCAAAGTCGATTCAGACCATGCGCAACTTTGGTTGTAACCGAATCCATTACATGGAGTTGAGACTGTCACAGGTCCCATCACAGCGGCCAATCAGATACTTTTGCGGGATGATAACATGTAGAACTAGTCATCCTCGGCTTGGGTATGGTGCTTGGTGCGCGCATATATTTCGCTTAGGCACAACAGGTGGCGCGAAAATGCCATCAACGTCACGGGGTGAAAACACTTACTTGCATTCAGGTAAGTCAAAACCTAAATAATGTTACTGTATAACATAACAAATCAGTATTTTGCAGGATGCATTATCCACCGCATCCGCATCACGGGATACAAGGACCGACACAATGAAGATTGCCCCACTGTTTGCACTGACCTGGCTGATCGTAACACCCGCCTTGGCCGAAGATACACATCAACTGGACGCCCATGAACATGGGGTCGGAGAATTAAACATTGCTTTTGATGGTTCACGAATTGCGATGGAATTCCACGCACCCGGTGCAGATATCGTTGGGTTTGAATACGAAGCGACAAATAATGAAGATCTTGCTGCAATTGATTCAGCCATTGCAAAATTAGAGCAACCATTGACGTTGTTTGGCCTGCCGGATGCGGCAGGATGTACGGTCACCTCTGCCGTGGCTGCGCTGGAGGGGGATGAAGACCACGATCACGGTGACGACCATGAGGAACACGATGATCACGCGGAAAACGACGGTCATACAGAATTTCATGCTGAATATTTGCTGACCTGTGCAAATATAGCCACCGTGAACACCATCACATTTGCTTATTTTGGATCTTTCCCAAATGCTTTGGAAGTTGAGGTTCAGGTGCTATCAGACGCAGGTGCCACATCGTTTGAGGTTGAACGTGACGCCCCAATCCTTAACCTGGGTAATTTGTAAAAAGGACCATGCACAGTGTCTGACCCTGCCCCTGCATTAATACTGCAAGACGTCCAATACAGTTGGCCGGATCAGACCTCGTTTCGATTGAACGTCCTTGACCTGCGCTTGGACACTGCCGAAACAGTGCTGTTGCTGGGTGAAAGCGGGTCTGGGAAATCCACCCTGCTTTCGCTGATCTGCGGGACACTTACTGCGCAGAAGGGGCAAATTTCCGTTGCAGGATGTGACACCACAACCCTGTCCGCAGGCGCGCGGGACAGATTTCGGGCCGAACACATCGGCCTGATCTTTCAACAGTTTAATCTGCTGCCGTTTGCCACAGTGCAAGACAACATCCTGCTGCCCCTACAATTTGCCCCGGATCGTCGAAACCGTGTGAAAGACCCTCAGGCGGAAGCGAAACGGCTGTGCCGTGAATTAGGCTTGCCCGCCGACGCAATGACCGCCCGCGCAAATGAATTAAGTGTGGGGCAGCAACAACGTGTCGCCGCCGCCCGTGCGCTGATCGGAACACCGCCCTTAATTATCGCGGATGAACCTACATCTTCGCTGGATGCGGCAACTCAGTCGACGTTTTTGGATCTGCTGTTCGCACAATCACAAGCCCATGGAACGACCCTGTTGATGGTCAGCCACGACGCCCGCTTGTCCAGCCAGTTTGATCGCGTGTTACAGATGACCAACATTGCCCAAACCGAAAGAACCGCCGCATGATCCTGCGCCTTGCTTTTAGTTCACTGGTCGCGCGGGCATTGACCGTTGGGATGACAATTCTTGCCATAGCCTTGTCTGTTGCATTGTTTTTGGGGGTCGAGAAAATCCGCACAGGCGCAAAGGCCAGTTTTGCCGATACAATATCCGGCACTGATCTAATCGTCGGGGCGCGGTCGGGATCGGTGCAACTGTTGCTGTATTCTGTGTTTCGCATCGGCAATGCAACGAACAATGTGACTTGGGACAGCTATCAGAACATTTCAACCCGCCCCGAGGTGGACTGGATTGTGCCCATATCCCTTGGCGACAGCCATCGCCAATTCCGCGTCATGGGCACGACGCCGAATTCTTTGATCGCTATAAATATCGGTCCGGCCAATCACTGACAGTACGCGATGGGGTCATCATGAATGACCTGTTTGACACGGTGATCGGCGCAGATGTGGCGGCGACTTTGGGCTATTCGATAGGGGACCCGATTATTGTCGCCCACGGGATCGCCTCGTTTTCAGAACACAAAGACCAACCGTTTCGCGTCGCAGGGATATTGGAAAAAACCGGCACCCCCGTTGATCGCACCGTGATCGTCAGCATGGAAGCGATCGAGGCGATCCACGTTGATTGGCAAAACGGTGCACAAGTCCCTGGCCAGTCGACGCCCGCCGACAAAGTCCGCCAGATGAACCTACAACCACAAGCGGTCACTGCTGCATTGATCGGCACCAAAAGCCGCCTGCAAGTCTTCCGCTTGCAACGGACCATCAACGAATACGGCCAAGAACCCTTGCTTGCCATACTGCCTGGCGTTGCCTTGCAGGAGTTGTGGCAGATCGTCGGCATCGCAGAAACTGCGTTGGTCGGGGTATCGGCTATGATCGTGGTCACCGCATTGATCGGAATGATGGCCACAATATTTTCCAGCCTGAACGAACGCCGCCGTGAAATGGCAATCTTTCGCGCAATGGGGGCAAGGCCGCGTGTGGTACTGGGGTTGTTGGTGTTGGAGGCTGTTTTGATGGCCGCAGTCGGCGCGGTGCTGGGCTTGGCACTATTGTACCTTGGCCTGTTCATCGGCCAACCCGTGATCGATGCCTCCTTTGGCCTCTGGCTGCCCATCCATCCGCCTTCTTTACGCGAACTATGGGTTCTGTTGGGTGTCGTCACTGCTGGCGCAATTGTGAGTATGATACCCGCCATCCGCGCCTATCGCATGTCGCTATCAGATGGTATGACAGTGAAAATCTGAATGCTTGAGGTGTGTGGTATGAATATCGATCGTCGGAAATTGATCCTAACAGCACTGGCTGGTGCGGCGCTGCCACAAGCTGCGTTTGCCAAAACACCAAACGAAATAATGTGGGAGGATCTGATCCCCCCCGGCGTCCCTTACTCTGAAATTATTGGCGAAGGGCAGATGGATGAACGCAACGACCTATGGCTACCTGTGTTCGACGATAACGCACGAAAGCTGAACCCTATTCTGGACGGCGCGTACATCAAAATGCCCGGTTTTATCATTCCGCTGGAACAGTCGACCAAAGGCGTGACCGAATTTGTCTTGGTGCCTTATGTCGGTGCGTGCCTGCACACCCCACCGCCACCACCAAACCAGTTGGTGTTTGTGAAAACCGATGAACCATGGCCGGTAGATAACCTGTGGGATGCGGTTTGGGTGACAGGCAAAATGCAGCACGAAATTCAAACAACCGACGTTGCTGAAATCGGGTATACCTTGCAGGCCGACGCGATGGAGATCTACGTCTGGTAGATTTCGCCTGCCCCACCGCAGCAGCCTAACGTCATAGTGTGTTACGACTTTTCAGCCACAGCACAAACGGCACGGCAGTTATATACATAATCACCCCATACATCGCCGATGGCAGGCCAATGGTGGGGATACCACCTGCCACGCCTGCAATAATCGGCGCCAATGTGACCCCAACTGTGCCGTTCTGAATACCAACCTCGATCGAAATTGTTTTTTGTTCGGCCCAAGTCAGCCCCAAAGCACCTGCAATCAACAGACCGCCGACCATTGTTGTGATGTTCATCACCGCCAGCGCAGGCCCAAGGGACGCGAAGTGTTCCATCACCAGCCCCCAGTTCGACGCGATTGCAGCGCAGATGATAATGACGAATAGGATACTGGAAACCATCAGCATCTTCGGTTCTGCTTTACCTGCAAAATTCGGCGCAAAGTAACGGATCAACATGCCTAGACTGACGGGCAATGTCGTAATCAGAAACATCGTAAGCGCCAGCGACGCGATCGAGATTTCCGGCGCGTCATCACCAACGAAATGCACAATCGTCCAACCGATCAGGAACGGAACCGTTATGATCGACAGCAAGGATACCATCGCCGTCAACGATACGGACAACGCAACATCCCCGTTTGCATAGCGCGAAATAACGTTTGTCGTGACGCCACCCGGACAAAAGGCCAACAACATGACACCTGCTGCAATGGGGCCAGTCAGACCGAACACAAAAATCACGATATAGGCGACGATAGGGATCAGTGCGATTTGGCACAATGCGCCAATAGTAAAAACCCAGCCGCGTTCTGCGACACGCCTGAAATCACCGACTGTTAGGCCTATTCCAAGACTAAGCATGATAATCGCCAATGAAAGCGGCAGAACAACGGTTACAAGAATATCCATTTTGCGGTCCAATCCCAAAAGGTGCTGGGTAGAAATGCACCACACGGATCACCGAAAATCAACAGAGTCCTTAATTTCCCAGCGTCACGCTAATCTGTGACAGGTTCACGGTCATCGCATAACAAACGGATCAGGGATCGGATCATCGCTTGTCCGCAACCACACGGCTTTGACCTTGGTATAATCCAATGCCGCCTGTAGACCACCTTCACGTCCATGTCCGCTAAGGCCAGACCCACCGAACGGCGCGATGGGACTAACGGCACGGTATGTGTTCACCCATACAATGCCAGCACGAATGCCACGGATCATGCGATGCGCACGGGTCAGGTCTTTGGTGAAGACGCCGGATGCGAGGCCGAATTTCGTATCGTTTGCAATGGCCAAGGCCTCGGCCTCTGTATCGAAACCTACGACCGATAGAACTGGACCAAAGAATTCGTTTATCAGGCAAGGGGCGTCCGGGGCGTTGGAACAATCAATGATCGTCGGTGGGAAATATGTTCCGGCACGATCTAAAGGTGCGCCACCCGTGATAATTTCGGCACCTGCTGTCTTAGATGCAGCAATCAAATCAATGGCCGTCTGCAATTGACCTATCGTACACAATGGCCCCACTTCGGTCGCCATATCATCGGGCGCGCCGATCACCGCAGCGTCGGCCTTTTCCTTCAGCCGCGCCAGAAATTCATCCTTGATCTTGTTGGACACAACCAAGCGCGATCCAGCCACACAGCTTTGGCCCGTGGCCGCGAAAATGCCTGAGACTTGGGCGTTCACTGCGCTATCAATATCCGCGTCGTCGAACACGACGAACGGGGACTTTCCGCCCAGTTCCAGCGACGTGGATGACAGGTTATTTGCCGAGTTGCGTACGATATGGCGCGCGGTTTCAGGTCCGCCTGTGAACGCAATATGATCGACCTTTGGGTGCTGCGTCAGCACAGCGCCGCAATCCGCACCGAACCCCGTAATCACGTTCATAACACCCTTAGGGAAGCCAGCTTGGTCAAAGATCCGCGCGAATTCCAACATCGGTGCCGGACCGTCTTCTGACGCTTTCAGCACCACAGTACACCCAGCCGCCAAAGCAGGACCAATCTTCACCGCAGACAGGAACAGTTGCGAATTCCATGGCACGATTGCAGCAATCACACCCATAGGTTCGCGGCGCAGCCAGACCTCCATATCCGGTTTATCGATCGGCAAATGCGCCCCTTCGATCTTGTCTGCCAGTCCCGCGTAGTAACGATAATACTCGGCCACATATGCGATCTGAGCGGACGTTTCACGAATGATCTTCCCCGTATCACGGGTTTCCAGCACCGCCAAAGTTGTCGCATTTTCCGCAATCAAATCCGCCAGACGCAATAACAGTTTACCCCGTGCAGATGCAGTCATACCCGACCATTCCGGCGACAGAAACGCAGCCTCTGCCGCGTCAACGGCGGCGTTCACATCATCCGCACGCGCCTCTGGCATCATCGCCCAAACGCCGCCCGTTGCCGGATCACGGCTTTCGAATTGCGCGGACCCGTCTGAAAACGCACCACCGATATATTGCTGAAATGTCTGCATGATTTTTCCTTTAGGCGAAGGCTGGCATGACGTCTTTGATGAACCGTTCTAGCGACGCTTTCTTGCGTTCAAAGCTCATCCCGCTGTCGATCCAGAACGAATATTCATCATAGCCCATATCTTCATATGTCTTTATCCGCGCTATCGCATCTTCTGCCGTCGCGATGACTTTGTCACGCATCATCGCTTCGGGTGACATAAACGGATGACTCGCGATTTCTGCGTCGGTCAGTGTCTGGATCATACCCTGCGACACATCCCTTTTGTTCATAAACCACGCACCGAAGTAGCAGTAGAATTCATTGATTTCCTTCGCCGCCTGCTGCGCATCTTCGGCATCTGCCGCGATATAGGTGTGGTTCAGCAACATGATTTCAGGCCGTGGAATGTCCGGCATCTTGGCGCAGGCTTCGTTGAAGGTATCCATCAGCTTTGTGATTTCTGCGTCGCCTTGCCACAGCGGAGTCACCTGTACCTTACACCCATTCGCCACTGCAAATTCGTGGCTGCTGGGATCACGCGCAGCGATCCAGATCGGGGGGCCATTTTCCTGAACAGGCTTTGGCGAGGACGTAGTGGCAGGGAACGAATGATAGGTCCCTTCCTGCGCGTAATCACCTTTCCACAATTGCTGAACAGCCGGCACAATTTCCCGCATCCGCTGCCCTGCATCCCACGCATCCATGCCCGGAACCATGCGTTCATATTCATAGCTGTACGCGCCCCGTGCCACGCCCAAATCCAGACGTCCGTCGGTGATCATATCCGTCATCGCCGCCTCACCCGCCAAACGGATCGGATGCCAGAACGGCGCGATCAGCGTGCCTGTGCCCAGCCGCACGTTCTTTGTCTGACGCGCAAGGTCGATCAGGTTCAGGAACGGGTTGGGGGAAATAGTGAAGTTCATCCCGTGATGTTCGCCTGTCCACACCGCATGCATGCCACCTTCGTCAGCGATCTTGGCGAGTGCAACGAAATCATCATACATCTCTTTCTGGTCTTGATCGGGCGACACACGTTCCATGTGGACGAATAATGAAAAGCGCATGGGTTAACTCCCTTATGTTGTCGGGGTTGTGGGCTGGTTCAGCCACGTTTGAAGATGTGCGTTTACTTGACCGGCGGCGGTCAGGTTTATCATGTGGCGATGACCGTTGATCGTTACGGAACGCCCGTTTTGCACCGCCGTCGCCATTGCCTGCGACATGGCCGGTGTCGAATTCGGATCACCGTCGCCTGTCATGGCAAGGAACGGGCACATGATGTTTTGGAAACGGTCAGCGTAGACCGCATCACCGCACGCAAAGGCAGTATAGGCGGTAGCATAGCCCGTCAGATCAACATTGCCCAACCACCCAGCGACTTGGTCATGGGCTTGCTGTTGCCCGCCATCGAACCAACGCTTTAGTGGAGTTTGCAGATCAATCTGCCCTTCGCGGATCGTAGCCGCGCGACCTTGGACAGCGGTCTTCGCGTCAGGACCACGCACGTAAACTCCGTTCAGCAGTGCGACTCGTTGCACCAAATTCGGACGACTGGCTGCGATACCACCCGCAATCAACGCGCCCATAGAATGGCCAACAAGATTCACCGGACCAAGGTTCAGCGCTGCAATCACATCAGCACACCAATCAACATAATCCGCCAACTGGCTGCCAACGGGCAAAAGGTCACTGCCCCCATGCCCCGGCATATCCAGCGCGATCACGTGGTAATCTTGCGCAAAATGGTCGATCTGCGGCCCCCAAGCCGCCGACTGCATGCCGACGCCATGAATCAGAACCAGCGGTTCTCCTGTCCCCCGTGAACGATACGCAACCGTGGAATTAGACAGCTGCAGGGTTGTCAGCGTCATGGCCCAGTTCCTTTAGATCTTGATACCGGTCGCCGATGCGGTGATGCGGACGTCCGCCAATCGATGCCCCCAATGCGATCAGAATTTCATCAGCAGCAGGTGCGTCTGCAACGGAGGTTTGAATGGTCAGGTAATGCGACCGACGGCCTGCATCATTCTTGTCCATCAACGGAATCATCAGCGGTGCATTCGCAGGCCCACGCGTGTTGCAGAACGACAGATAAGATTTCGCGCCAACGGCGTTACGGTAATGGTTCCCGAAATGCAGCGTATGGATCAGGGCCGAGGCATGTTCGACTTCGCCATTCAGACCGACGATTGCAGATTTGCCATAGCCTTCGACCATATCGCCACCGCCTGCTGCGTCCAAAACCATCTTGGTCAGCAATGCACCCAGATCAGATGCACAATCACGGATAGCGGGCGACAAGTCGTCCACGAACCCCTGTCCGGCCCATGGGTTCTTGATGACAGCCATTGCCGCAATCAAGGTCAACGGTTTTTCAGCGGCTTTGCCCCCTTCAATCAGGGTATTTTCAACATGCAAAAGCGTTTTTCTGATTTCAGCAGCCACGGGTGTATCCTTCAAATTCGAGTCATAGCCATATGGTATACCATCATACCACATGTCAATTCTCTTGTTGACCTTAGCTCGAACTGCTAGCTTTGTAACATGACCCAAGCCACGCTAACCAAAGTCGACCAAGCCCCGCAAACCTTACGTGATATCGTACAAGATCGCATGCGGACGGCGATCCTTGAAGGACATTTTGCCCCCGGCGAACGACTGGTCGAACGTCCCCTGTGCGAACAATTGGGCGTCAGCCGCACTGTCATCCGTGAGGCGATAAGATTTCTGGAGGCGGAAGGTCTGGTCGATATCATTTCGAACCGTGGACCAATCGTTGCGACACTGAACTGGCACCAAGCGCAACAGATTTATGACATTCGACGCCAGTTAGAAGGGTCTGCGGTGGCGGCCTGTGCAGCAAAACCAGATGCAGATTTCAACCACGATCTGACCCAAGCCCTACATGGCATCAAAGCCACGCTGAACGACAACACGTGGAGCGATCTGCTACACGCCACCACTCATTTCTACGCTGTGATCTTCAACCACGCGGATCATTCCATTGCATGGGATATCGTGCAACGTTTGAACGGGCGGATCAGCAGGTTACGCGCCCTGACCATAGCCGACAAAACCCGGCCCCGCACGGGGTTCAGCCACATGTCAGCCATTCATGCCGCGACGATCGGACATGACCCTTCGGCAGCCCGCACAGCTGTCGAGGCGCATATCGACGATGCGTCGGCCACGGCACAGAAATTTCTAAAGGTGCAGGATGAACAATGACCAAGGCCTATTGGGTTGCTTTTGTGGCTGTCACCGATCCTGACGCATATGCAGGCTATCAACATCATGCACCCGCAGCTTTTGCTGAATACAAAGCACGGCTTTTAGCCCGCTGGGGGTGCAAAATCCCTTGCAGGAACAACATAGCAGCGTCATCAAATCACTAAATTCTACATTAAAATCAAGTACTTGCATACTGAAATCCGCTTTTTTCCATCGCAGCGCGGAATGATGCGTCAAATGCACCTTCCCTAACTTCCAGTTCCATTATCACATCGCCAGGTGCACGCATCGACGAAGGCCCTTCGTCAGTTTTCAGTATTCCTTTGTCTTCAATTAGCTTGCAATAATTTTCCTGTTGATCAAACTTTTTCTTCCCAAGGTCGACTTTCAATTTACCGAACACGACTCTCATGTGACTGTAAAAACAAGCGATGTCTGATTTGGATAGATCAATGTCGGAATGTAGTGTCGATATTACTTTCTTTTTGAATAACGATTGTAATGAGGAGTCTGATTCCATGCGTTACTCAGGTTTTAAGGTCATCAAGGAAGCCCTGACAGGTCACAAAGGCTGGGGGGCGGCCTGGCGGGATGCATCGCCCAAACCGTCTTATGACTATGTGATTATTGGCGGCGGCGGGCATGGTCTGGCGACAGCCTACTACCTTGCTAAAATCTACAAACAGGCGCGGATTGCCGTTTTGGAAAAGGGCTGGATCGGCGGCGGGAATGTCGGTCGGAATACGACGATCATCCGGTCCAACTATCTGCTGGACGGGAATGAACCGTTCTATGAATTTTCTCTGAAACTGTGGGAAGGCTTGGAACAGGACCTGAATTATAACGCGATGGTATCACAGCGCGGGATTTTGAACCTGATCCACACCGATGCGCAGCGTGACGCATTTATCCGGCGTGGCAACGGGATGATTTTGAATGGGGCTGATGCGGACTTGCTGTCCACCGCCCAAATCAAGAAACGCTATCCATTCCTGAACACCGACAACGCGCGGTTCCCCATCAAAGGCGGGCTGGCCCAGCATCGTGGTGGCACAGTGCGCCATGACGCGGTTGCCTGGGGGTATGCCCGTGCGGCCGACCAGTTGGGCGTGGACATTATTCAGAACTGCGAAGTGACGGGGTTCCTGATTGAGGACGGTGTTTGCAATGGGGTTGAGACTTCGCGTGGCACGATAAAGGCCAATAAAGTCGCGTCCTGCGTAGCCGGGTCTTCGTCAAAAGTGATGGAAAAAGCAGGCATGCGTCTGCCAATCGAATCCCACGTGTTGCAGGCATTTGTATCCGAAGGGTTGAAACCCATTCTGCCCGGCGTTGTAACCTTTGGCGCAGGCCACTTCTATGTCAGCCAATCGGACAAAGGTGGGTTGGTATTTGGTGGCGATCTGGACGGATATAACTCTTACGCCCAACGCGGCAACTTGCCTGTGGTCGAAGACGTCTGCGAAGGCGGCATGGCGATCTTCCCGATGCTGGGTCGTGCGCGGCTGCTGCGCATGTGGGGCGGGATTATGGACATGTCGATGGACGGATCGCCGATCATCGATAAGACGCATATTGATGGCCTCTATTTCAACGGCGGCTGGTGTTACGGCGGATTCAAAGCGACCCCTGCGTCGGGGTATGTGTATGCACATTTACTGGCCACAGATACACCGCATCCGACAGCCACAGCTTATCGGTTCGATCGCTTCCACAAGGGACGGATGATCGACGAAAAAGGCATGGGCAACCAGCCGAACCTGCACTGAGGGGACTTAGACCATGATCATCAACCATCCTCTTTTGGGTCCACGCGACAGTGCTGAATTTACATACATGGGCGACGCGAACCTGATGCACCGCCCTGATTGGCAAAGCGACAATGCCGCAACCGAATTCGCCGACTACGGCTATCTTCGCGACAATCCAGCGGGCGAACATCGCGAACTGTGGTTCCATGAAACGGGCGACCGTTCGTGGTTGGTCGTGACGCGGAACACCGTGACCCATGACATTCTTAAGGTAGAACTGGCCCGTGACGTGGCCCGATCTGAGGGGCGTTCGAAATGACCCAAGTGAACCGTTTAGATGGTGGGCTGATTGATCGGTCTGAAACATGGTCTTTCAAGTTTGATGGCAAAACCATGCAGGGACACAAGGGCGATACACTGGCTTCGGCCCTGCTGGCCAATGATGTGCGCCTTATGGGGCGGTCGTTTAAGTACCACCGTCCACGGGGACCTTTGACCGCTGGATCGGAAGAACCCAACGCGATTGTTGAATTGCGGGAAGGTGCGCGGAAAGAACCGAACACACGTGCCACAACAGCAGAACTGTTTGAAGGTTTGGTCGCCAATTCCCAAAACCGCTGGCCGTCACTGGCGTTTGACGCGATGGCGGTGAATGACCGCTTGTCTCAGTTTCTAGCTGCGGGGTTTTATTACAAAACCTTTATGTGGCCCAAGGCATTTTGGGAAAAGCTCTATGAGCCAATCATTCGTAAGGCGGCCGGGCTTGGGAGCCTGACCGGTGAGGATGATCCCGATCTTTATGACAAAGGGTTCCTGCATTGTGATCTGCTGATCATTGGTGCGGGCCCATCTGGTTTGGCAGCGGCTTTGACCGCGGGTCGCGCTGGGGCGCAAGTGATTATCGCCGACGAAGACTTCCTGATGGGTGGTCGCTTGAATGCGGAAACCTTTGCTTTGAACGATGATCCCGCACATGTGTGGGCGGCGAACACAGTGGCTGAACTCGCAGAAATGCCCAACGTTCGCGTCATGCCCCGCACCACTATTATCGGCGCCTTTGACCACGGCATTTATGGCGCGTTAGAGCGTGTCTCTGACCACCTTGCCACCCCTGCCGAAGGCAAGCCGCGTCAAATCCTGTGGCGCATCTATTCCAAGCGCTCGATTTTGGCGGCAGGTGCAACCGAACGCCCGATTGCGTTCCAGATGAACGACCGTCCGGGCATTATGTTGGCATCCGCGATGCGGGCCTATGCGAACCGTTGGGCGGCCACTCCGGCGCAGAAGGTGGCGGTGTTTACCAACAATGATGACGGTCATCGGACAGCGGCGGATTTGCATGCAAAGGGTGTGCAGATCGCAGCTGTGGTCGATACCCGCCCCGATGCACCAATCAGCCCTGACTATGAAACGATCGCAGGCGGTCAGATCATCAACACCCAAGGACGTTTGGGATTGACCGCCGTGGAGGTGACATTGCCAACTGGCACGACGCGCACTTTGGCGTGTGGTGCATTGGGCGTATCGGGTGGTTGGAACCCGAACGTGCACATGACGTGCCATCAACGGGGTCGTCCTGAATGGCAGCCTGATATTGCTGCGTTTGTTCCAGGTGCTGTGCCGCCTGGTCTGTCGGTAGCGGGTGCTGCAAACGGAGACTTCTCGACCCACGCCGCGCTGACCACTGGGGCGCAGGTCGCGAGTGATGTGCTGGCGGATTTGGGCCACAAAGCAGAATCCGTCGACCTGCCAGCGGCGGAAGATGCACCTGTGAAGATCACTCCGTTCTGGCATGTGTCCGGCGCGAAACGTGCTTGGGTCGATCAGCAGAATGATGTGACGGCCAAGGACGTTGTTCTGGCCCACAAGGAAAACTTCACGTCAGTCGAACACCTGAAGCGGTACACAACTTTGGGTATGGCGACCGATCAGGGCAAAACGTCGAACATGGCCGGTCTTGCGATCATGGCCGAAGTCGCTGGCAAGCAAATTCCCGATGTGGGCACAACGATGTTCCGTCCGCCCTATACACCGACCGCAATCGGAGCCTTCGCGGGCCGATCACGGGAAGAAGACTTCCGTCCGGTTCGTAAGACTCCGTCGCATGTGTATGCCGAAGAACAGGGCGCTGTATTTGTCGAAGTGGGCATGTGGCTGCGGGCACAGTGGTATCCAAAGGCGGGCGAGACGACTTGGCGCGAAAGTGTGGATCGTGAAGTTCTGCAGACCCGTAAATCGGTCGGCATTTGTGATGTGACCACCTTGGGCAAGATCGACGTCCAAGGCACGGACGCTGCAGAGTTCCTGAACAAGATATACTGCAATCCGTTCGCCAAAGTTCCCGTGGGCAAAGTCCGCTATGGCCTGATGTTGCGCGAAGACGGGATCGCGATGGATGATGGCACGGCGGCCCGTCTGGCCGAGGATCATTTTGTTGTCACAACCACCACAGCAAACGCAGTGGGTGTGTACCGCCATATGGAATTTGTCCGCCAGTGCCTGTTCCCTGATATGGATGTGCAACTAATCTCGACCACCGAAGCATGGGCGCAGTATAGTGTTGCGGGCCCAAACGCGCGGAAGTTGTTGGAAAAGGTCGTGGATCAGGACATCAGCAACGACGCGTTCCCTTATATGGCATGTTCCGACATCACTGTCTGCGGCGGCCTGCGGGCGCGGTTGTTCAGGATCAGCTTCTCTGGCGAACTCGCATATGAAATTGCAGTCCCAACCCGCTATGGCGATGCGTTGGTGCGTAAGTTGATGGCGGCGGGTGAGGAATTTGATGCTGTTATGTACGGTACGGAAACCCTTGGCGTTATGCGGATCGAGAAAGGTCACGCAGCCGGGAACGAGCTGAACGGGACCACCACAGCGTTGAACCTTGGCATGGCGCGGATGGTGTCCAAGAAGAAGGATAGCATCGGGTCCACTTTGTCGGAACGCGAGGGGTTAAATGAAGATGACGCCCTGAAGTTGGTCGGGATCAAACCTGTGGATGCGGCGAACCCGACACCTGCGGGGGCGCACCTGATGACCAAAGGCACGGCAATCGATGCGGCCCATGATCAGGGGTATGTGACCAGTGCGTGTTATTCGCCCAACCTTGGGCACTCCATCGCCCTTGCCTATCTGAAATCCGGCGACAGCCGCATGGGCGAAGTCATTCGTTTGGTCAGCCCGCTGACAGGGGTGGAACACGACGTGGAAGTTGTGTCCGCCCACTTTATCGACCCAGAAGGGGACCGTGTTCGTGAATGATATGACACCCATCACCGCATTGGGCGGGGCTGAGCCACGCGTGGACACTGTTTCAGGCGTAACCTTGTCTGAAAACTCAGGCCTTGCCTTGGCATCGGTTGCCGCACGGTCGGGTCAGGAAGCTGCCTGCCGCAAGCATCTGAAAGCTGTGATTGGCACAGTGCCGGAACCGGGCAAATGCCAGCTGAACGACCCCGAAGCAGGGTTTTGGATGGGGCCTGATATGTGGATGGTCGGCGCACCATTTGACAGCCACGAAGACTTGGCAGCACAACTAAAAGCCCGTTTTAAAGATACAGCCTCCATCACCGAACAAACCGATGGCTGGTGCTGCTTCGATCTGCGTGGCGCAGGGATGGAAGACGTCATGGAACGTCTTTGCAACCTGAACATCCGCGCCATGCGAACAGGTGACGCCACGCGTACATCTATCGACCACTTGGGCTGTTTTGTCCTGCGTCGTGATCCTGTGGATTGGGTACGCATTCTTGGACCACGGTCCAGTGCAGGGTCGTTGCACCATGCAATTTTAGTCGCGATGAAAGCAGCACTTTAAACTGAAGGCACAGGGCTGTTCCCTTTGACGCGATACAGGTTGATCCGCTTGCGATCTTCCGCAGGCGACACATCAAAGGCGCCGACATAATGTTTGTTGAACGTCTGGGTGCTTTGATATCCAACGTCGCTGGCAATCCCTGACAAGCGGTCATTGGTGTACATCACAATTTGACGCGCTGCGTTCATACGCATCTGGCGGAAGTAATGGGTGGGGCTTTGGCCCGTGGCCTGCTTGAAACTACGTTCGATATGGCGCGGTGTGAGGTTCAGAGCCTCGGCTATTTCGGCCACCTGAAGCGGGTTAGCGATATCCTCGGCAAACAAGGCAATCGCACGGGCAACATGATCTGGCAGCGGCGCGCCTTTGTCATTCAGATCGTTGGGCGGCACCACTTGTCGGACATCAGTTTTACGCATCATGGGATGCTGGAACCAACAGGCGACCTCGGCAGCGATATTTGCCCCCAAGCGCATTTCGATCAAACGCAAAGCAAGATCAAATGCAGCCGCAGCACCGGACGCCGTGGTCGCCTTTGGCCCGACTTGCAGAACCTGATCGGACGAAGAATGATCGGGGAACATTGCCGTGAACGCCGCCGCATAGCACCAATGTACCGACACTGTTTCGTTCAGCACAGCACCGCTGGCGACCAAGGGGAACACCCCACCACTGACTGCGCCCAGATGCGTTCCGTGCCGCGCCAAACACCGGATTGCACCCAAAGACGCCTTTCGCTGAAACGAAGGTGACGGCGGGGACAAAAGGATCAGATGGTCTATTCGGGACACATCGTTCAGCGTCATCATCGGGTCGAATGCGATACCTGCGCTGGCATGCACTGGCCCAGTATCTTCTGCAATCAGCTGCCATTCAAATGCCTTGGTTTCTGAAATCTCGTTCGCGGCACGCAGCGGTTCGATGATTGATGTCAGGCATGCCATCGGAAAGCCCGGAAAAATCAAAAATCCAATCGTCATTGGGTGCTGTGCCATGAATTTCCTCCGGCTGCCGTCCCAGATAATTCTACCAGCAAGAAAAATTATGGCAATCACATGAAAGTCAGGCTAGGTTAACATATGGTTTGCAAATTTTGACCATTTGAAAGCTCACGATGTCAGTAATTGAACTCGATCTTGATATGAACATCCCTCTTAGCCAGAATCCACACTCGGTCCGTGAAGGTCGTGAAAAGATCTTGGAAGTTGCGATTGGCCGCGAAGTGCGTGCGCACCGCAAACAAAAAGGCATCACAGTTGCAGAACTGTCTGCCCAAACCGAGTTGTCAATCGGGATGCTATCAAAGATCGAAAACGGCAACACGTCTCCGTCCCTGACCACATTGCAGACCCTATCCAATGCGCTGTCCGTTCCGCTGACATCCTTCTTCAAACAATATGAGGAACGTCGAGAAGCGGTTCACACAAAGGCAGGCGAAGGGATAGAAATTGACCGCGATGGGACGCGTGCGGGGCATCAGTACAATCTGCTTGGCCACATTGGATCAAACTCTAGCGGTGTTATTGTCGAACCTTATCTGATTGAACTGACATCAAAGTCTGATACTTTTGAGGCGTTCCAACATGCAGGAATCGAGACGATCTACATGCTAGAGGGCGCAGTTGATTACCGTCACGGGTCAGAGGTTTATGCCCTGAAACCGGGCGACACCCTGTTCTTTGATGCAGATGCACCGCATGGTCCAGAAAAGTTGGTTACGCTGCCCGCAAGATACCTGTCAATTATTAGCTATCCCCAGAACAGTTAAAGCTGTTTTTGCATCGTAATCTCGGTCGTTCGGATAAAGCCCGGATGCCGTCCTTCAGCGATTTTGATAAATCACATTCTGGCAAAGGCCGCGTGGTTTTCACGCCAATTCGATCCGCGTTTGTAATTCAAGCCGATCATAGAACAAAGCGTGCGCACGTTGTTCAACCAGTTGAATAAGATGCTTTGCAAGACCTGCGCCACGATGGGATATCCCGGTAGCGAACGCACAGGCCACAAGAAATACACGCATCAAGGTTCACTGACATTGCAACGTGGCTATCGTCCAGCAACGGGATACGGCCATCTTCCAGTTTCGGGAAACGGGATTCAGAAACGCCCTGACCCGCAGCCATATCCCACATATGGGACGACTTATCGTGGGCCACATGGAGCCGTCATCGAATGCAGTTTTTGTACAAGATCCGCCAAATCATCCATGATCGAATCACCCAGAGCA
>JBMZCY010000010.1:0-22162 GCA_049613825.1 Planktomarina sp. | reverse complement strand
TCGGTTACGGATTCACCGAGTGTTGGAACCATCACAGCAACGGTTTCCGCAGATGCGGCAGCAGGTGCTGCTTTTGCAGCAGGCGCAGGGGCAGCAGCTTGGCCGCCTTCAGAAATCTGAGCCAGCAGAGCATCAACACCAACAGTGTCGCCTTCGGCCGCGACGATTTCGGACAAGGTGCCAGCAATGGGCGAAGGCACTTCGACGGTCACTTTGTCGGTTTCCAGCTCACACAGCATTTCATCAACGGCAACGGTGTCACCCGGTTTCTTGAACCATGTGGCGACGGTGGCTTCGGTAACGGATTCACCCAATGTAGGGACGCGGACTTCAGTCATTATTTTGATCCTTTAACGGTCAGCGCATCATCAATGAGGGCTGCTTGTTGTGCTTTGTGGGCAGAGGCAAGTCCGGTCGCGGGGGACGCGGATGTTGCCCGGCCTGCATATTCTGGACGGCTGAATCTGGATTTGATCCGGCCAAGAACCCATTCGATGTTGGGTTCAATGAACGACCATGCGCCCTGATTTTTTGGTTCTTCCTGACACCAGAAAATTTCCGCATCTTTGAAGCGGGACAGTTCCTGCACCATCGAAATGGCTGGGAACGGATAGAACTGTTCTACGCGCAACAGGTACACATCGTCCAAACCACGTGCATCGCGTTCTTCCAGCAAGTCGAAATAGACTTTGCCGGAACACATCACCACGCGTTTGATGTCGCCGTCTGCTTTCAGTGTCATGTCAGAATTGCCGTATTGCGCGTCATCCCACAGCAGGCGGTGGAAGGACGATCCTTCGACGAAATCTTCGCGTTTCGACACAGCCATCTTGTGACGCAGTAGCGATTTCGGCGTCATCAGGATCAGCGGTTTGCGGAACGTGCGGTGGATCTGGCGGCGCAGCAAGTGGAAGTAGTTGGCAGGGGTCGTGCAGTTTGCAATGATCCAGTTGTCCTGACCACACATCTGCAAGAACCGTTCCAAACGGGCTGAGGAATGCTCCGGTCCCTGACCCTCATACCCGTGGGGCAGAAGACAAACCAGACCGGACATCCGCAGCCATTTGCTTTCACCCGAACTGATGAACTGATCGAACATGATTTGCGCTCCGTTGGCGAAATCGCCAAACTGCGCTTCCCACAAAGTCAGCGTGTTCGGTTCTGCCAATGAATAGCCATATTCAAAGCCCAACACCGCGTATTCAGACAACATACTGTCGATAACTTCGTAGTTCGCTTGACCTTCGCGGATGTTGTTCAGCGGGTAATAGCGGTCTTCCGTGTCTTGGTTCACAAGGCCGGAATGACGATGGCTGAATGTGCCACGGGTCGAATCCTGCCCTGACAAACGCACGGCGTGCCCTTCGGTCAGCAATGATCCGAACGCCAGTGCTTCGCCCGTCGCCCAATCAATACCTGCGCCGGCGGACAAAGCTTTGCCCTTCGCGTCCAACATGCGGGACACTGTTTTATGCAGCGGGTATCCATTCGGTGTCGTGGTCAACGCACCAGCAACCTGATCGAATGTCTCCGACTTTACAGACGTCGTGCCACGTTCGTAATCTTCGCCACGTTTGTCGATGTTCGACCACTTGCCGTCCAACCAATCGGCCTTGTTTGGCTTGTAAGTCTTACCTGCCTCAAATTCCTCGTTCAGGCGTGCTTGGAAGGATGTTTTTGCATCTTCAATCTCGCCTTCAGGGATCAGACCATCACGGACCAACCGTTCGGTGTACAACGTAAGCGACGTTTTCTGAGTCTTGATCTTTTTGTACATAACAGGGTTCGTGAACATCGGTTCATCCCCTTCATTATGGCCAAAGCGACGGTAACAGATGATGTCCAGAACCACGTCTTTTTTGAATTTCTGACGGAATTCGGTGGCGACTTTGGCTGCGTGGACCACAGCCTCTGGATCGTCGCCGTTTACGTGGAAGATCGGGCATTCGACCATCAACGCGATGTCGGTTGGATAGGGCGAGCTGCGCGAGAAATGCGGAGCAGTCGTAAACCCGATCTGGTTGTTCACGACCACATGGATCGTGCCACCTGTCTTATGGCCCTTCAGCCCCGACAGACCGAAGCATTCGGCAATCACACCCTGACCTGCAAACGCGGCATCGCCGTGCAGCAGCAAAGGTAAGACCGATGTGCGGTCTTCTGTATCGTTGTTCTGGTCCGCTTTCGCACGGGCTTTGCCCAAGACAACAGGGTTCACAGCTTCCAAATGGGAAGGGTTCGCTGTCAAGGACAAGTGAACGGAATTACCATCAAATTCACGATCCGACGATGCGCCGAGGTGATATTTCACATCCCCCGAACCATCCACGTCTTCCGGTTTGAACGACCCCCCTTGGAATTCATTGAAAATCGCACGGTAGGGTTTGGCCATCACGTTGGCCAGAATGTTCAAACGCCCGCGGTGTGGCATGCCGATGATGATGTCTTTGACACCCAGCGCACCCCCACGTTTGATGATCTGTTCCAGCGCGGGGATCACAGCCTCGCCGCCGTCCAGACCAAAGCGTTTGGTGCCCATGTATTTTACATGCAGGAATTTCTCAAAACCCTCGGCCTCAACCATCTTGTTCAGAATGGCTTTGCGGCCTTCTTTTGAAAACTGGATTTCCTTGCCAAGCCCTTCGATGCGTTCCTTCAACCAACCCGCCTCGATGGGGTCGGAGATATGCATGTATTGCAGCGCGAACGTTCCGCAGTAGGTGCGTTTCACAATCGCAATAATTTCGCGCATGGTTGCGAATTGCAGGCCCAAAACATTGTCGAGGAAGATCGGGCGATCCATGTCGGCTTCTGTGAACCCGTAAGACGCAGGGTCCAATTCAGGACGTGCCTCGGTACTGCGCATGCCCAGTGGATCAAGGTCAGCGGCAAGGTGGCCACGGATGCGGTAGGACCTGATGATCATCAACGCCCGTAGGCTGTCGAGAACTGCCCCGCGGATTTGTTCATCACTGACCGCAACGCCAGAATCCTTGGCTTTCGCTGCGATCTTTTTGCCTGCATCCTTCGCCTCAGGTTCTGCCGGATATTCGCCTGTCAGCGCCCCGTGCAAATCCCCGTCCATCGCAGGGGGCCAGTCGGCCCGCGCCCACGACGGGCCTGCGGCCTCGGCCACGACATCTGCCGTGTGGTCGCCCATCTGCCCAAAGAAATCCGCCCACTGTTCATCGACAGAGGTCGGGTCTTGCGCATATTTGGCGTAAATCTGTTCCAGATATTCCGCGTTGTGTCCCTGCATAAAGCTGGACGCATGGAATTGATCATTAGCGGGATGGTCGGTCATTGGGGCACCTCGTGCGGGTTGGGGCCGTATTTGTTGGTGTGGGGGTCTGTGCGAACAAAAATTAGTGAAAAGGAGCATAAAACACTCACGCCAATTAGAAGGACTAATATCGCAATCAGTGCAGTTAGTGACGAGCTGGGGATGAAAACGTAAACCACAGCTAAAACGGGCAGCGTCAGATTAAGGTAAAACATCAATTGAAACCATTTTCCGGACCAGCCACGATCTTGGGACCTGCGTGCCGCGACTGCAAAAATAAGGAAACCACAAACAAAAAGAAAACAGATTGTCATGACGTACAGCCCAGTTGGTGATCGCGGGCTTGTTTCAGAAGAATTGAGATGAATTGGGTCAATAAATTGCAAGGGAAGTGCTGCTGCGTACATGAAACCATATGTAAACACAAAAACACACCCATGTTCTAGGCGCGAACTGCGGCCTTTGAAATTGGTCAGATATTTAAGCCCGAAGCGTATAAGTCGTGGCATTGTCATCTGGACTCTCTGTAACCAGTGCAGGTTGCTTGGTTAGACAACATCCGACCATATCCCCCTAGGAGATGCGCTTTGCGCCCTCCTAGGACCGAGCACTGCCCGTGAGATTTGATCGAATGTTTTGGCATTGCTTATCCAATCGCCTCAATCACAGCTTCACCCAGTGTCGCCGGGCTATCCGCCACAACGATCCCAGCGGAGCGCATTGCTTCGATCTTGTCTTCGGCACCGCCTTTGCCGCCAGCGACAATCGCGCCTGCGTGGCCCATGCGGCGGCCCGGAGGGGCCGTGCGACCTGCGATGAAACCGGCTGTTGGTTTCCAACGGCCTTTCTTCTTTTCATCGGCCAAGAACTGTGCGGCTTCTTCTTCTGCGGAGCCACCGATTTCACCGATCATGATGATGGATGTTGTTTCCGGATCAGCCAGGAACATTTCCAAGACGTCGATATGCTCGGTGCCTTTGATAGGGTCGCCGCCGATGCCTACAGCTGTGGATTGGCCAAGGCCCAGATCAGTGGTTTGTTTTACTGCCTCGTAGGTCAATGTGCCGGAACGGGACACAACACCACAGGACCCACGCTTGTGGATGTGGCCCGGCATGATGCCGATTTTGCACGCGTCAGGCGTGATAACGCCCGGGCAGTTTGGCCCGATCAGGCGGGATTTTGATCCGTCCAATGCGCGCTGCACTTTCATCATATCCAGCACAGGAATGCCTTCGGTGATGCAGACGATCAGTTCCATTTCCGCATCGATGGCTTCCAGAATGGAATCCGCAGCGAAGGGTGGGGGAACATAGATCACTGTCGCGTTCGCCTCGGTCACGTGCCGCGCTTCGTGCACGCTGTTGAACACAGGCAGATCAAGGTGCGTCATGCCGCCTTTGCCCGGTGTCACGCCGCCAACCATTTTGGTGCCATAGGCAATGGCTTGTTCAGAGTGGAATGTGCCTTGTGAGCCGGTCAGGCCTTGGCAGATTACTTTGGTGTTTTCGTCGATTAATACGGCCATTTTAGGTCTCCGTGTCTAAGGGGATTACCCTTGTCATTTTGTTAAGCAAACTGGAGCGATCCCAGTTGGTGCTATTGTTTCTCAAGTCATTCACCGGACTTTTTGATACCCATCCGGAAATACCGCAGCCCATCGGGGCCGGGGCGGGATGTGATATCAATGTTCCGTGGCACTGGATTGATCGTTGCTTTGGTCCCTTGGGCAAGTTGTGGAATCACCGCAGCTGGGTCGCTGGGGCTTCCAAACACCATCGAACAAGTGTCGTTGTGCAACTTGACAGACAGATTTTCAAAGTCGTGATAGTACGTGCCTGATGTCGGATGCTGTGTGAAAGGATATGCTGCGATAGCTGTCTTCGCACCAGCAAATCGCGGCAGTGTTTTCAGGCAGACATTCGCAAAGATTTCCCCCGCCAAACGCGGCGAAGGAAGACTGTTGCCCGGACCAACACCAACCCCTGCAATCTGCGGGGATGGTGGTGTCGGTGCGGCGCAACCTGCCAAGATCGCACCCGCCAAGACAACGGTCAAAATGCGAGGTGAAATTTTCACCCCTTCACCGCCTTAACGATCTTTTGCGCACCATCCTTAAGATCATCCGCAGCGATCACGTCCACGTCGGAATTGTTGATGATGGCTTTGCCTTCTTCAACATTCGTGCCTTCCAAACGCACAACCAGCGGTACTTGCAAGCCTACCTCTTTCACAGCGGCGACTACGCCTTCTGCGATGACGTCACAGCGCATGATGCCGCCGAAGATGTTGACCAAGATGCCTTTGACCTGTGGGTCGGACGTGATGATCTTGAACGCTTCGGTCACTTTTTCTTTGGTCGCGCCGCCACCAACATCAAGGAAGTTTGCAGGTTCCGCGCCGTACAGTTTGATGATGTCCATTGTGGCCATCGCCAGACCCGCGCCGTTCACCATGCACCCGATTTCACCGTCCAATGCGATGTAGTTCAGGTCATATTTCGACGCTTCCAATTCCTTGGGGTCTTCTTCGGTCACGTCGCGCAGTTCGGCGATATCGCCGTGGCGGTACATTGCGTTGCCGTCAAAGCTGACTTTGGCGTCTAGTACTTTCAGATCACCGCCATCTGTGACGATCAGCGGGTTGATCTCCAACATCTCCATGTCTTTTTCCATGAAGGCTGTGAACAGCTGACCCATCAGTTTCACGCACTGTTTGATCTGTGCGCCTTTCAGGCCGAGTGAGAATGCAACGCGGCGACCATGGTACGCTTGGTAACCCGTTGCCGGATCGACAGAGAATGACAGGATTTTTTCAGGCGTTGCTTCCGCCACTTCTTCAATATCCATCCCACCTTCGGTGGAACACACAAACGACACTCGGGACGTTTGACGATCGACCAGCAGGGCCAGATACATTTCGGTTTCAATGCCAGACCCGTCTTCGATATAGATGCGGTTCACTTGCTTGCCTGCCGGGCCTGTCTGATGCGTGACCAATGTGCGGCCCAGCATTTTCTTAGCCTCATCAGCGGCTTCGGTCGCGGACTTCGCCAAACGTACGCCGCCAGCTTCGCCAGCGTCTGCTTCCTTAAAGGAACCTTTGCCGCGACCACCTGCGTGGATTTGTGCCTTAACGACCCACAATGGTCCGTCCATTTCGCCAGCGGCAGTTTTTGCGTCTTCGGCCCGTAATACAACGCGCCCGTCGGACACAGGGGCCCCATAGCTGCGAAGAAGGGCTTTGGCCTGATATTCGTGGATGTTCATGGATTCTGTCCTATGAGGTCTTCTGTTGACGCAGTTAAGTCAGGGAAGAACCTGTAAGAAAAGTGAATTTGATGAAAAAAACTGTATTTCGTGTGTTTGTGATCACATGGAAAATATGTGTGATCACAAAAATATGTGAAATCACCTGTTAGCTGTGTAAGGTCAGATCAGACTCAAAATACACCCGATCAAGGCCGTATTCTGTCACGCGGTGCGTTTCGACAAAGCCTAGCCGTCGATACAACCGCATATTTTCGACCATGGTGATGTGACAATACAGTCGCAAGGTTTGGTGGCCTGATGCCCGCGCAATATCCATCGCGGATTGAACCAACTGTGTTCCGAGGCCTTGGCCTTGTGCATCCTTGGCGATGGCGCCGTTGTCCAAAAGCATGTGATTTGCTGCGGGAATCAGAACAAGGATGCCTTGTATTGGATCGCCTGAAACGCGCACATGTCCTGCCACAATCAATACCGCATAATCATCCAGCATCGGACCCGGCGTTTGGCCCATCCGTATGGTGTGCGGGGCATAGGCATCTTGCACGATTTGTTGGATCGCGGGCACGTCACTGGCGATGGCTAAACGCAAAGTCATGTTATCGATCGGGATAGTTCTGGTCCAACCAGTCTTCGTCATACTTTTGCATTCGATCACATGCTTGTGGTGCTTTGAACCCTGCGTCGTAGGTCAAGGATTGCATGGGATATGCACGATCCGTGCCATTGCCCGTTTGACGGTCTTTGTCATCCGCTTCGATTACAAACCGTCCGTTTAATAAATTCACCGAACAGCTGATCACGGCCGGAACCATACGATCCACATAGACGTGATCATAGCCAACAACCTTCAATGTACCATCCCGAAACGCAACGGTGGCTGTGGTGCGACTGTGAGACCGTCCGCAGGCAAAGCAGCCCCAGCTAATGGCAACGCTACCATTAATGCGTGTTTCTAATGTTGACGCATCAGAAAGGTTGAGGGGGATCAGGTATGTCCCTTCGACGAATCCTGCCACGCCGTCATGAACATCTTGCAACATCACGGCTTCAACGGAACCATTCAGCGCAATCGCGGACAACTGATAGGTGTCACCCGTTTTGGGATCACTTATCGGGGCCGAGATATAGGGAGTAGGAAAGCGATCATAGTCAATGATCGGTTGGGCCGTGGCCGGTGCGACCCCTGCAAGGATAGCTCCAAGTAATGTAAGTCGCTTAAGCAAGTGAGCCGTCGATGCCTTTATAAATTCCAGTTTGACCTTTCACAACGCTGACCGGATAGTCAAATGCCTCAGGTGGTGCGCATCCCTCAGCCAAAGTACTTAAACCGCAAAAATGCCATTCGGCCCTTGAAGGAGTGCCACAGATAGCCACGGGATTTGGTGCGTGCGGTTTCATCCGGTTTGAACGTCGTAACAAAGCCGATATGTTTTACATCACCACGCTTCAAATGCGCCAGACGAAAGCCCCGTATTTTGTGGTGCAAACTGATTTGCGCCTCTGGCCCGATCGCTTTGAAGGGACCCAGTGTTTTATAATCTGTCAGGCGGCGTAGGCCGGGATTGAATGAAAAACTGCCCCAGCGGCGGTGGGACTTTGGATCAACTTCCCAATACGGAATACCGTCCAGTGTTTTGTCCAGCAACCGGACCAACGCCATTGGCGATTCTTCGGGGTCACGTAACATGACCGAATGAACAAACGGGCTGCTTTCAAGGATTTTCGTGGATTCTTCGATGAACAGACTGGTTGGGAAAATCCAATCATCCTCACAATGATAAATGTAAGGAGTGTCTATTTCTGCATAAGCACGGTCAACAGAATAGATCTGCCCCATGTTCGTTTCGTTTTGCAGAAACAAGTAAGGGAAATCCCCCAAACAGTCTTTGATAAGTCCCGCAATGCGTTCATCCTGCGAGTCTTCTATGACGATAAGCCGCTTCACGCGGCTTAGGTCTTTTTCCATGATCGAGCTTAGGGTTTGCCGCAGGTCGTCGGGACGCCCGCAGCTGGTAATGACAATCGTTGTGTCGCACTGATTTGTTGTGCTCATGCCGATACCACCCTTGCTTGATCTTTAGTGTTTAGGAAAGTGAACCGTCGATGCCCTTACAGGCTTCGATCAGACCTTTTACAGCGTTAACGGAATTATCGAAAGCTGCTTGTTCGTCTTTGGTCAGCTTCACGTCGATGACTTTTTCGATGCCGTTTGCACCGATTACAGTTGGAACGCCAACGTACATGCCTTTAACGCCATATTCGCCTTCACAGTGTGCCGCACATGTCAGAACGCGCTTTTGATCTTTCAAATAGGCTTCTGCCATTTCGATACCGGCGGTAGCTGGTGCGTAGAAGGCGGAACCGGTTTTCAACAGGCCAACAATTTCAGCACCGCCATCGCGGGTACGCTGAACCATTGCGTCCATCTTTTCTTGTGTTGTCCAACCCATGTCGATCAGATCTGGCAACGGGATACCTGCAACAGTGGAATAACGTGTCAGTGGAACCATCGTGTCGCCGTGGCCGCCCAGAACGAATGCTGTCACGTCACGCATCGCAACGCCGAATTCCTCAGATAGGAAGTGACGGAAACGACCGGAATCTAGAACGCCTGCCATGCCGCAAACTTTGTTGTGTGGCATGCCGGAAAATTCGCGTAGCGCCCAAACCATCGCGTCCAGCGGGTTGGTGATGCAGATAACGAATGCGTCTGGTGCGTTGGCTGCAATGCCTTCGCCGACGGATTTCATAACTTTCAGGTTGATGCCCAACAGGTCATCACGGGACATGCCCGGCTTACGTGGAACACCGGCTGTTACGATGCAAACATCTGCGCCTGCGATATCTTCGTAGGACTGTGTGCCCTTCAGTTTGACGTCAAAGCCTTCTGCCGGACCGGATTCGGACAGGTCCAATGCTTTGCCTTCTGGCGTGCCTTCGGAAATGTCGAACAGGACAACGTCGCCCAATTCTTTGATTGCGGCCAGGTGGGCCAGTGTGCCGCCAATTTGGCCTGCGCCGATAAGAGCGATTTTGGGTCGTGCCATGGAAGGTCTCCGATATGCGTTGGTTTCGCGGCGGTCCTATACCGAAATGCGGGGGGTGCCAAGGGAGTCTCACATGACTGTGTGCAATGGTATACTGAATAAATTTGAACTTCGTTCTTGAACAAAGTTCAACTAAAAGGTAACTACTGCTAAACTTAGACAAAGGAATCACATGTGGCCTTGCTTGTAGACGTCGATAAATTGATCGCAGATGACGTGATTACCGAACCCCAAGGAGATGAAATCACGACCCGCGCCAAGCGACGCTTGATCCAGATGGGTGTCGATGTCTTGACAGTGGGCGGTATCCTTTTAGTTGCTGGCGGTCTGATCGCATTTCTAGGTACCCCGCTGAGTGTCGCTGGCACTGGCCTCGCCTTTCTTATGATCGGTCTTTTTGTCCTTTGGAAAAAATGGTCCCAAGTCGATCTTTTCGGCAACGCAGGTGTACTGATTGGTGCTGGTATGTTGCTGGGCGGCGGCACGATCGAGGTTTTGGACAAGCTGGAAACCTTTGGCCCTTGGATTGTTACGGGGGCAGGTGCCTTGGTCACGTTGATCGCCTTAGCCCGCTGGCGTGCGCCGCAATTGGCCAATCGTTTTGTTATTGGCGGACTGCTCGCCATGGGGGGTGCCGTACATGTCACAGGTCTTTTGTCGTTTGAGGTTGCTGGTTGGTTGTCTGTTGTTTTTTCCGGCTATGTCGCGGCCCTATTGTTTGCCGTCGGAACCCTAATCAATGTCCGCCTGATTACAGCCCTTGCCATCATCCCAATTGCACAAATGTTGGATACCGGGACATTCTATTGGCATGCTATTTACGCATTTTATGCACCTGAGACGACATTGCAGATCATTCAGATGGCCCTTGTTATCGGGGTATGTGTCGTCGCCCTGCGTCGCGTCGACGGGTCGGTAGCGCCCCACCTGAAAATCCTGATGCTGATGGCGTTTATTCTGATGAACATGAATTTCTGGGTCGGCAGTCTTTGGACGGATTATGTTGGCGAACACATGCTTGGATACGGCTGGTCATCGCGCGGCGACACGGATTATTCGGAATGGTGGGACGTCCGTAACGCCTTTCGTGAACGCACTTGGGTTATCACAGACTGGGCCGCTGCCGTCGCATGGGCCATTGTCCTGACCGGACTGATGGCCTGGTTTGCGAAAACGGCACAACGTGGGTTGTTGAATGTCACGCTGACGTTCGCGGCAATCCATCTGTATACTCAGTGCTTTGAACTCTTCGGTAGTGAGCCGTTGGTCTTTGTCGGCATCGGCCTGACCGCATTGCCCGCTGCGTGGGGGATCAAACAGGTGGATCGTTGGGCAAAAACGCAATCCGCTTGATTGAACAACACAAATAAGGAAAAGGTCAGGTCATGGGATTCGACTTGACCTTTTTCGCATTCGCCATTCCCGCAATCATATTCTCGGGAATATCAAAGGCGGGCTTTGGGTCCGGCGCATCCTTTGCTGCGGCACCGTTACTTGCGATTATCCTTGAACCTGCATTGGCGCTGGGCATTCTGCTACCGCTATTCATGTTGGTCGATATGGTGACACTAAAGCCCTACTGGAACCGCTGGAACTGGTCGCTGACCCGTCCTGTTTTAATTGGCGGACTTCCGGGTGTGATCTTCGGAGCGTTGTTCTTTCAGTTTACCAATGCCGATATGCTGCGCATTTTCATCGGCGCCATCGCACTGGCGTTTGTCATTTGGCAAAGTCTGCGTACATTGGGATTGCTGGCGGTTGAGGATCGCAAATACGGACCGGTTGTTGGCTACATCACGGGTATGATCGCAGGGTTTACTAGCTTTGTCAGCCATGCAGGCGGGCCACCTGTCGCGATCTATATGCTCTCACGCGGGGTGGGTAAGACTGAATATCAAGCGTCGTCTGTGTTGATCTTTTGGGTGATCAATATCCTGAAATCTGTGCCCTATGCGGTTCTTGGCATCTTTACGGCGCAGACATTTCTGGCCGATCTGATTCTCGCACCTTTCGCCCTGCTGGGCGCGTGGATCGGGGTGAAGGCGCATTTCATTATTCCCGAACGCCCGTTCTTTGCGATCACATATGTGTTGCTTTTGATGACGGGAACAAAACTGCTGTTCGATGGCCTGACTTAGACGTCCGGAACGTCTGTCACAGCAATCTGTTCATACGCCTGACCGCTTGCGACCATGCACATCATGCCTGCAGGCGTCGTGACCGTTATGGTCCATGTGCCTGTGTCATTCGATGCAAAAACCTCGATCACCGAATTGTTCTGGCCAAGGGCAATAGATCGCCGCGTTTCACCGTATTTGGTTGAGATTGCTGATAGCAATACATCGCGGTTGGCACATTGGCTGGTTTGACCAACAGCCGTTTGGCCAATCAGCAGGGCGGCGGCACTTGCGCCGATTAGGGTAAACCATTCCGTAACTTGCATCACATCGTCCTTTCGGTGGGTGTCCGGACACTCTGAATGAAGCACTGCAAAGAAAGGTTAATGGACCGTTCGGGCACTGATATCCGTTGAGATTCACATTTTTTGCTGCAATGCGGCAATCGCCCTTGAAGTTTTAAGATATTGCAGGGATTGTTCGCGCAACATTATTGCGAGGCCGCTATGACTCATCGTCCATTCCGTTCAGTTCTATACATCCCCGCGTCCCGTGCACGTGCGATGGAAAAGGCCCGTGGCCTGCCGGTGGATGCGATTATTTTCGATCTGGAGGACGCCGTTGCCTTGTCTGAAAAAGAAGCAGCCCGTGACACGCTGGTTGCAGAGTTGGGCAAGGGCGGGTTCGGCGCACGGGCGCAAATCGTGCGGATCAACGGATTTGATACGCCGTGGGGCGCTGATGATCTGGCGACGGTTGCTTCCGCCAAACCGCAGGCAGTTTTGTTGCCAAAGGTAAACTCTGCCGCTGATATCGAAGACCTGTCCGCGCGTATGGATGCGTTGGACGGATTTGCAGACACTAAAATCTGGGCGATGATGGAAACCCCCGAAGGCATTCTGAACGCGGCAACCATTGCCAAAGCTCCGCGGATGGAAGGCATGGTGATGGGCACCAATGATCTGGCAAAGGATCTGGGTACTCGGTACACTGCGGATCGTGTGCCGATGCTGGCATCGTTGGGTCTGTGCGTTCTGGCAGCGCGTGCTGCGGGGATCGTGCTGGTCGATGGCGTCTATAATGCGTTCAAGGATGAAGACGGGCTGCGTGTTGAATGCGAACAGGGCCGCGATATGGGCTTTGATGGAAAAACATTGATCCATCCGGTACTGGTGGCTGTTGCAAACGCAGCCTTCGCCCCGTCAGAAGTTGAAATCGACACTGCCCGCCGCCAGATCGAAGCGTTTGAGGCGGCCGCGGCCGAAGGGCAGGGTGTGGCTGTCGTAGATGGCAAGATTGTCGAAAACCTGCATGTTGAAACGGCTAAGGCAACGCTAGCCAAGGCTGAAGCCATTCAGAAAATCGAGACATCTTAAATGACCCTTCTTATCTTGAGTGTTGGTGTATGGTCTGTGTTTCACTGGTTAAAACGCCTTGCGCCCGATCTGCGTGAAAAAGTTGGGCGTGGTTTCGTAAACCTTGGAATTATCGCATCGCTGATCGGGATGATTATTGGCTATCGTCAAGCCCCCTATATCGAGGTTTATTCCCCACTGCCCAAAATTGGTTACGTGAACAACGTGCTGATGATTGCAGCCTTCTACCTGATGGGTGTCGGTGGCGCACGGGCTGAAATGTCCCGTATTCTACGGCATCCGATGCTTTGGGGTGGTGCTATTTGGGCCACAGCGCATCTGTTGGTGAACGGTGATCTTGCGTCAACAATTTTGTTCGGTGGTATTTTGACGTGGGCGCTGGTGTCACAACTCTTGATCAATCAGACGGAAGGGGACTGGCAGCGTCCCGAAACAAGGGGCTGGGGCTTAGATGTATCAGTCTTTTTTACAGCACTTATTCTGACGGCGTTGATCGGAATGATCCACGCATGGTTCGGACATAACCCATTTTTAGGAACATACGGATGAAAGCATATCGTTTGCTAACGGCTGATGACACATCAGCCTTTTGCCACAAAGTCACCGACGCCTTGGCAAAGGGTTGGGAGTTATATGGCGATCCAACCTATGCCCATGATGCCACATCCGGTGTGATGCGCTGCGGGCAGGCGGTGACCAAAGATGTAGACGGGGATTATGATCCCGAAACGAAGCTGGGACAGTTGTAATGATGAAAACGAATTCCGGCCATTTCTTTGAAGATTATCGCGTTGGTCAAGTTATCGATCACGCTGTGCCACGTACTGTTGGGCATGGCGAACGTACATTGTACCACGCGCTGTATCCGGCCCGTCACGCACTGTATTCATCGGACGAATTCGCCCGTGACTGCGGCCTGTCTGCATCCCCGCTGGATGATATGGCGGCGTTTCATGTGGTGTTCGGAAAAACTGTTCCTGATATTTCCCTGAATGCGGTGGCCAACCTTGGCTATGCCGAAGGGCGCTGGCACCTGCCCGTTTGGCCCGGCGATACGCTGCGGGCGGTCAGTGAAGTGATCGGGTTAAAGCAAAATTCGAACGGCAGGACAGGTGTTGTTTGGGTGCGGTCCAAGGGGATCAATCAGAACGACGACGTGGTGATGGACTATGTCCGTTGGGTTATGGTCCGCAAACGGGATGTGGATGCGGACGTTGCGGACACTGTTATTCCCGATCTTTCCAAGGTCGTTGATCCGTCTGATCTGGTCATTCCCAATGGCCTCGATTTTACAAACTACGATTTCACACTGGCGGGCGAGCCGCACCGTTGGGGGGATTATGACGTTGGTGAAGTGATTGACCATGTGGATGGTGTCACCATTGAAGAAGCCGAACATATGATGGCCACCCGATTGTGGCAAAACACAGCTAAGGTTCATTTCGACAATACCGCCCGCCCTGATGGCACTCGTCTGATTTACGGCGGTCACGTTATTTCGATGGCCCGCGCATTGTCATTCAATGGATTGGCAAACGCTCAGATGATGGTCGCTTTGAACGGTGGTGCGCATACGAACCCCTGTACCTCTGGCATGACCATCCGCGCATGGAGCGAGGTTTTGGACAAAGCCGAAACCCCAGCGCCGGGCGTTGGTGCATTGCGTCTGCGACTGGTTGCAACAACAGGAAAAGCCGGAGAGTTGAAGGGTGAAGACGGAAAGTTCCTGCCACAGGTCTTGCTTGATTTGGATTACTGGGCATTGTGTCCTGTATGATAAAACACCTCGCCTTAGTCTTCGCCCTATGTGTTCCATCCGCAGTTGCAGCAGATGAAGACCAATTTGTCTTCGATAACCTGACGGGCACATTCTATCACGAACTGGCCCATGCGTTGGTGGATCAATTGGATCTTGGAAGAAGACGCCGCAGATGTACTTGCCGCTTATCTGATCACCGAATGGCATGAAGGGGCGGAAGTGCGTCGCCTTGGTCGACATGTTGCCCTAACCTTCTTTTCAGATTACTTCAGTGATGAACGATCAGGGCGTGATGTTGTCTGGGACGGTGTACATGGACCTGCAAAACAACGTATGTACAACCATTTGTGTGTTATGATCGGATCTGACCCTGATGGCTTGTCGGATATCGGAACCACGTTTGAAATGGAAAGAGGCCGCCTGAAAGACTGCGATACCGAATATGATGCCGCCAAATTTTCATGGGGTGCCGTGATTGATGGCCTGATCGAGGGAAAAGGTGAAGGTCAGTTAATCGTGACCGGAATAGACAGTTATATGAATCGCTTTGTCGGGCAATGGGCGCAGGCTGAGATTGCGAGGATTAATTCTGTGATCACATTTCCGAATGATATACCCGTCGCGGTCATCAAGTGCGGACAGTCTAATGCATTTTATGACTCCAAACGGAAGGAAATTCAAATGTGCATGGAACAAAACTTTGCACACCGCAGGCAGTTCAAACAATTCGGGGACAGATTCCCGATAAATTAACGATTTGCTGATATTTGACTAAATTTCGTGATCACAAAGGTAAGAAACGCCCGAAACGGGCCAAATCATCGCGCATGTTGGGGGGCAAATCCGTGACAATGGCGTTCTATCATGCCAAGTTGACGCAAATGGCCCGCAAAGCCCCAGACCAAAGGAAGACCCATGGCTGATGTAAATCGGGGCAATCGCCCTCTGTCGCCGCACTTGTCCATCTACAAACCGCAGATGACGTCTATGTCGTCGATCCTTGTGCGGATCACAGGGAACGCGTTGCTTGTGTCCACGTTGTTGGTTGTGTGGTGGTTGCTGGCACTGGCCACGTCTGAATCGTATTTCAACGTAGCGAACGCGGTGATGACCAGCTGGTTTGGCACGCTGGTTCTGGTGCTGTCGCTGTGGGGCCTTTGGTATCACTTGCTGGGCGGTTTGCGTCACCTAATCTGGGACACAGGGCGCGGCCTTGATGTGCCGACTGCTGAAAAAATGGGTTGGGTGATGATCGTTGGATCTGTCGTTCTGACTGTTCTGACAATCATCATTCTGTAAGGGACGCATCACATGGCATTTTTGACAGATCGTAAACGCGCCGAAGGCATGGGCGCTACTGGCACCGGAACGGAACACCACTGGGCGATGACGATTTCATCGGTGGCGTTGTTGGTTCTGGTCCCTGTATTCATCTTCACATTCGGTGGCGTGATTGGCGAAGACTATGCCACATTGGTCGCCTACTTTGGCCGGCCATTCCCTGCGATCGTGACAGCGCTGACCATCGTCGTCAGCATGATGCACTTCAAAGGTGGCGTGACCACGTTGATCGAAGACTACGTGCACGGCTTGGCCCGCAAAGTATCCATCATTGTTATGACTTGCGTCAGCTATGGCATTGCGGCGGTCGCCGTTTTCGCCCTCGCACGTCTCGCACTTTAAATTAGAAATTCAGAGGCAACCCAAATGGCAGCTTACGAATACGAAACCCATGAATATGATGTTGTTGTTGTCGGCGCTGGTGGCGCTGGCCTGCGTGCGACCCTTGGTATGGCAGAACAAGGTTTAAAGACTGCGTGTGTGTCCAAGGTGTTCCCGACACGATCACACACTGTTGCTGCGCAAGGCGGCATTGCGGCATCCCTGTCGAACATGGGTCCTGATAACTGGCAGTGGCATATGTATGACACGGTCAAGGGATCTGACTGGTTGGGTGATACGGATGCGATGGAATATCTTGCCCGTGAAGCGCCCAAAGCGGTGTATGAGTTGGAACATTACGGTGTTCCGTTTTCGCGGACGGAAGAAGGCAAAATCTATCAACGTCCGTTCGGGGGGCACACCACTGAATTCGGTGAAGGCCCGCCCGTACAACGAACTTGCGCCGCTGCCGACCGGACAGGTCACGCGATCTTGCACACGTTGTATGGTCAGTCGCTGAAGCAAAAAGCGGAATTCTATATCGAATATTTCGCCATCGATCTGATCATGTCCGACGATGGCGTCTGCACGGGGATCGTCTGCTGGAAACTGGACGATGGTACGATGCACATCTTCAACGCGAAGATGGTTGTGTTGGCGACAGGTGGTTACGGACGTGCGTATTTCAGCGCCACATCCGCACACACCTGTACAGGTGATGGCGGCGGTATGGTCGCCCGTGCAGGACTGCCATTGCAGGATATGGAGTTCGTGCAATTCCACCCGACTGGTATATATGGAGCAGGCTGCTTGATCACAGAGGGAGCTAGAGGTGAGGGCGGTTATCTGACCAACTCCGAAGGCGAGCGTTTCATGGAACGCTATGCCCCCAACTACAAAGACCTTGCCCCACGGGATTACGTGTCACGTTGCATGACAATGGAAATTCGCGAAGGTCGTGGTGTTGGTGCGAATGGTGACCACATCCACCTGAACCTGAACCACCTGCCGAAGGAAGCCTTGGCGGAACGTCTGCCGGGTATTTCCGAATCTGCGAAGATTTTTGCCGGCGTTGACGTGACCCGCGAACCGATCCCCGTGTTGCCGACGGTGCATTACAACATGGGCGGCATTCCGACGAACTATTGGGGTGAAGTATTGGCCCCAACCAAAGACAAGCCGGACAATGTATCGCCGGGCCTGATGGCTGTGGGCGAAGCGGGCTGTGCATCTGTGCATGGGGCGAACCGCTTGGGGTCAAACTCTCTGATCGACCTTGTTGTGTTCGGTCGCGCGGCCGCGATCCGCGCAAGTGATGTTGTGGATCGTGCTGCGGCCATTCCCTCAACGAACACGGCTTCGGTTGATAAAGCGTTTGATCGTTTTGATGCCCTGCGCCACGCAAATGGTGCGAACCCGACCGCTGATCTGCGTTTGGAAATGCAAAAAGCGATGCAGGAAGACGCGGCGGTGTTCCGCACAGACAAGACGCTGAAAGAAGGCGTTGAGAAAATGACTGCGATTGCAGACAAGATGGATGATTTGCAAGTCACTGATCGTTCCTTGGTCTGGAATTCCGATCTGATGGAAACATTGGAACTGGGCAACTTGATGCCAAATGCGTTGGCAACTATTGTCGGTGCCGAAGCGCGCAAGGAATCTCGTGGCGCCCATGCGCACGAAGATTACGCGACACGTGACGACGAAAACTGGCGGGTTCACACCATTAGCCGTATTGACGGGCCGAAGGTCGAACTCAGCCATCGTCCGGTTATTACCAAACCGCTAAGCACGGAAAAAGAAGGCGGCATCAATCTGAAGAAAATCGCCCCGAAAGAGCGTACGTTCTGATGAAAAAAGCTGTATTTCTGATCTTTCTGGCTGGTCCGGCATTCGCAGAACTGTCTGAGGCGCAACAGACAGCATTCGACAAGTTGCAGCCGATGTTGGTTGAACAGGTGAAGGATGAAAACGGGGCGACTGCGCTTGCCACGTGTATCGTCACCGACGCGTCTAACCGTCAGCTGACTGCGATGGCCGGTGATGATGACGTCAAAGCGACGGCTGTCGCGAACAAGATCATGGCTGACCCCGCAACCATGACCTGCATGGCCGAGGAGTTGGCGAAATGATCCGTGCAAGTTTCATCGGACTGATTGGATTGTGCTTCGTGACAGCATGTTCCGAAGCACAAGATGTTGCCGACCAATTAGCCCGCAAGCAGGCCAAGCAAACGGTAAACAGCCAAGTTGCTGGCATTATTCCCGGTGTCGATCTGACGTTCGCGACCGATTGCGTGATCGACAATGCATCGGCCCAAGAAATCTTCACATTGGCACGTGCGTCGGTCACCGGCGTGAATGCGCAGTCCGGTGCATTGATCACTGAAATTGCGCAGCGCCCTGACACGATCCAATGTATTCTCAAAAAACGCTTCGGCGTCTCGTAAGGAGGACACCCAAATGGTCCAACTGACACTTCCAAAGAATTCCCGCATCACAAAGGGCAAAGTCTGGCCAAAGCCGGAAGATGCCAAGAACCTGCGGACGTTCAAGATTTACCGCTGGAATCCTGATGATGGCAAAAACCCTTCGGTCGACACATACTTCGTCGACATGGACACCTGCGGTCCGATGGTTCTGGATGCGTTGATCAAGATCAAATCCGAAATTGACCCGACCCTGACGTTCCGCCGGTCGTGCCGTGAAGGCATCTGTGGATCTTGCGCGATGAACATCGGTGGGATTAACACGCTGGCCTGTATCTATGGCATGGACGAAGTCAAAGGTGACGTGAAAATTTATCCATTGCCGCACATGCCAGTGGTTAAGGATTTGATTCCTGATCTGACACACTTCTACGCACAGCACGCATCCATCATGCCGTGGTTGGAAACCAAAACGAACCGTCCTGCGAAGGAATGGAAGCAATCTATTGAAGATCGTAAGAAACTGGACGGTCTGTATGAATGTGTAATGTGCGCGTCATGTTCCACATCCTGCCCATCGTACTGGTGGAACGGCGACCGCTATCTGGGCCCAGCTGCACTATTACACGCTTACCGTTGGTTGATCGATTCCCGTGATGAAGCGACGGGCGAACGTTTGGACGAATTGGAAGATCCGTTCAAACTGTACCGCTGCCACACCATTATGAACTGCGCAAAGACCTGCCCGAAAGGGTTGAACCCGGCGCAAGCGATCGCAAATATCAAGAAGATGATGGTCGAACGTCACGTTTAACCTGTCGCTGACCTTCCATTAAGGTCGCACATCACATCGACAATCCCAAGCCGCGCCATCATGGTGCGGCTTGATTACTTTCAAAGGGAAGGCCGCAGCCATGAACAACGCAGAAAACTTTTACATTGACGGTGCTTGGGTTGCGCCGAATTCGACACAGAAATTCCCTGTTATCGATTCATCGACCGAAGAACAGTACACACAGATTTCCTTGGGCAACCAAGCGGACACAGATGCGGCCGTTGCAGCTGCAAAAGCTGCGTTCCCGAAATGGCGTTTGTCCTCGAAAGCTGAACGGATTGAACTGCTGGAAAGCATTCTGTCTGTATATATGAAACGTTCCGATGAAATGGGCGCTGTGATCAGCCGCGAAATGGGCGCGCCGATCAACATGTCCAAGACACAGCAGTCCGGCACAGGTAGCTTTCACCTGAATGCGTTTATTGATGCGTTGAAGAACTTTGAGTTTGAGCACGGTTTCGGCGACAGCCAGACTGATTGGTTGATCCACGAACCGATTGGTGTGTCTGCACTGATCACGCCTTGGAACTGGCCGATGAACCAGATCACATTGAAAGTGATCCCGTCCATTGCGACCGGTGGTACATGTATCCTGAAGCCGTCTGAGCAGTCCCCGCTGTCCGGTGTGCTGTTCTCGGAAATTATGCACGAAGCGGGTGTTCCTGCGGGCGTGTACAACATGATCAACGGCGATGGCGTTGGCGTTGGATCACAACTGTCCGTGCACAAAGACGTGGATATGGTTAGCTTTACCGGTTCCACCCGCGCAGGCACATTGATCACCAAAGCGGCAGCAGATTCAGTGAAACGTGTATCTCTGGAATTGGGCGGTAAGGGTGCGAACATTATCTTCGCAGATGCGCCAGAAGGTGCTGTTGCCGCAGGCATCGCACGTTGCTTCAATAACACAGGTCAGTCCTGTAACGCGCCAACCCGCATGTTGATCGAACGGTCACGTTACGACGATGCGGTTGCGCAAGCAGTCGAAGCTGCAAATAACACCAAGGTTGCATCCGCCCATGAGGAAGGATCGCACATTGGCCCAATGGTGTCCGAAATGCAGTTCAACAAAGTACAGGAACTGATTCAGGTCGGCATCGATGAGGGTGCGAACCTGGTTGCGGGTGGTGTTGGCCGTCCAGAAGGGTTGAACCGAGGATTCTTCGTGAAACCGACTGTTTTCGCTGACTGTAATAACGACATGCGCATCATGCGTGAAGAAATCTTTGGTCCGGTCATTTCTTTGATGGCGTTCGATTCTGAGGAAGAAGCAATCGCGATCGCCAACGACACCGATTATGGCTTGACCAATTATGTTCAGTCTTCCGATCCAGAAAAACTGCGCCGCGTGGCCCGGTCTGTTCGGTCCGGTATGGTGGATATGAACGGTAAGGGGCGTTCTGGTGGCACTCCGTTCGGTGGCATGAAGCAGTCTGGCAATGGTCGTGAAGGCGGCAAGTGGGGGTTGGATGAATTTCTGGAAGTCCGCGCCATCGGTGGGTGGCCGATGGAAGACTAAAACTTAACCCGCGACTCGCATTACTTATAAAAGGCACTCCAAGTTGGGGTGCCTTTTTCATTGGGTGACTCGCTTTATGAAAAACAGGCAGTAGGTGCTGTGGCGAGCAGGTCAAAGACAGCAGGATGGGCTTATAAATGCATCGACACGTAAGAATCTTTCGAAGCGCCCTAAGGTAAACTGACAGATCCTTACCTTCGATATTCAGTGTGGAAAAAGTTATTAACTTTCTTCGGTTTTTCCTATTTTTCCACTTGCGGCCACCTGTCAGTACTTCTAAACGCTTCTTACCGGGAGCGAGAGATTGTCTGGCGGGACGGGGATCGGCGGAAACGCGGGGCTTCGGGTTTACATTGCAGGAAGATTGGCTGGATGCGCTGAAGAAGACTTGGCGTTTCTTGTTTATTTTTGTCTGCACGCTTTTTGACATAGTTGGATATCGAAGAGATATGTGGGGTGTTTGGTTCATTCGATGAACAAACAACTGCATATCGACTTACTAGGGCTACCGTTTGCGGATGTCCGATTATGTAAGGTCAGCTTCACTGTTTGGACGGCTTTCGGTTACTTTGGTAACCAAAGCACAACAAACAGAGAAAGTTTTGTGGAATGTGATTTTAGGTAACTCCCGTTACTGTTTGAAGGTCATGTGAAGCAGGACATATGATGTCCCGATTTGAACAGTCGGGACGATGTGCAGAGGTTCGAACGTCAAGGACATAGCGTAAGCTATTTCAACTTGAGAGTTTGATCCTGGCTCAGAACGAACGCTGGCGGCACGCCTAACACATGCAAGTCGAGCGCCCTCTTCGGAGGGAGCGGCGGACGGGTTAGTAACGCGTGGGAACATACCCAACACTAGGG
>JBMZCY010000009.1:10258-22504 GCA_049613825.1 Planktomarina sp. | reverse complement strand
CGACGTGTGCGTAGTGACGTGTTTCAGTCTCATACTCAACGTGCGCAGTCGAGATGGTGATCCCGCGTGCTTTTTCTTCCGGCGCGCCGTCGATTTCGTCGTACGCTTTGAATTCTTTCGAGAACTGCTTTGTGATCGCAGCTGTCAATGTCGTCTTGCCGTGGTCAACGTGGCCGATTGTGCCGATGTTAACGTGCGGTTTGGAACGTTCAAACTTTTCCTTAGCCATGGGGAGGCTCCTTATCGAATAGAAGAGGTCGGCGCACATCATATGGCGGCGGCCCGTTGATACATGGCCGCGCATTATTGGACCGCGCGAGATAAATCAAGGGGCTTACTGGGCTGCGGCCTTTGCATCGATCCGGGCTTGCAGTTTTTCTTGCATCACAGGATCAGCACCAAAGAACCACGGCTGTGTGCGCAGCCAGTTGTCCGTCGCTTTCGCAGCCGCATTTGACAGGTCTGCGATCTGTTCTTCTTTGGTGCTGGTCAGGCCGGACCCGAAGATGTTTCCGCCTGTAAATGTTTCAATCACCGTCATTTGGTGCGGCTCGGACGTCAGCGGTTTTTGCGTTTCATTGTCGATCACAACCACGTTGAAAATCAGAACGGATTTGGGCGATGCAACAATTGGAATGCCCGGCTGTGCGACGACATACCCCAACACAGTCACGCCCAAATGATAAAGTCGGCCACCGTCATAGCGGCTGAACCGGCGATCAAAAGCCTGCTTTACATCCGCTTTCCATTCGTCAGTCGTCACATCGCGGGACAGCGGGCCTTTGGTCACGTCCCCAACCACATTGGCCACGGTAATCCCCAATTTGAAATCACCGATGGGTTCAACCGCCCCGTCCAAATCCCGCACAGGGGAACAGGCCAACAGCAGCAAGGGCAAAGCAAGAAGGGCAAACAGGCGCATCGATATGATCCTTTTTCAGTTATCCATCGCTAACGCCTTGGGCATTTTATCGCAACGCCTGTGCGCGGGCGTTCGCATGACTATATAAAGCATATAGAAAGCCGAGGTTCATTATGTCAGCCCATCCCGTCCGCGTCCCACTTGTCGACACCCCGATGAGCATTTTCGAATCGTTCAAAACCGCACGGCGCAATGTGTTGGAAATTATTCCTGACCTTTGCACCAAGCAACCGATGGTTTCGGGCAAGACAGCAATCGTGAAATGGCACATGGTCATGGACCCAAAAGCGCTCCGGCGGGTATTGCTAGAGAATATTGAGAATTATCCGAAATCGAACGTGACCAAGAACATTCTTGAGCCCGCAATAGGTGACAGCTTGTTCATTGCCGAAGGCGCGCATTGGCGGTGGCAACGTCGTGCCGCATCCCCTGTATTTTCACACCGCAACGTCCATAATTTGGGTCCCGTGATGGAACATGCAGCAGCCGCATCGGTGGATCGCGTCGGCAAAAACGTAGGCCGAGCCATGGATATGTTCGAGGAGATGACTAAAACGACGTTCGACGTCATCAGCGATGTTACCTTTTCGGGCGATGGTCAGATTGACCGTGATGCCATTCACAAAGCCATCGACGGCTACATTGAAGATACGGCAAAAGTGTCCTTGCTGGACATCATCGGTATTCCAACATGGGTGCCGCGCCTGAACCGGATGAAGTCATCAGCCGCGCTGAAATCGATGAAGAAAATGGCGGATAGCGCGATTGATTTCCGTCGTGACAAGGGTTCCCGCGACGTTCCCGACCTGTTGGATTTGTTGCTGGAGGGCGAAGACCCGAAGACCAAACGCCAGATGAACACAGCTGAGTTACGGGACAATCTACTAACATTCATCGTTGCGGGTCATGAAACCACTGCCCTGACCCTGTCATGGGCGCTGTATTTGTGCGCCTTTGACCAAGACGTACAGGATCGTGCACGGACCGAAGCGCAATCGGTTTTGGGCGACCGGACTGCGACCGCAGATGATGTCGCGAACCTGCCCTATATTCGTATGATTATTGACGAAACCCTGCGTTTGTATCCTGCAGGTGGGTTCCTATCACGGACTGCGCAGGGGCCAGATACCTTGTGTGATCGTCCGGTGTTGAAGGGCGACACAGTCATGCTACCGATCTATGCCCTGCACAGAAACGAGGTGATCTGGGATGACCCCGATGCGTTCAAACCCGAACGCTTCAAAGATCCGAAATCCATCGACCGGTATGCCTATCTGCCCTTCGGCAACGGCCCCCGCGTGTGCATCGGCGCGCAGTTTGCCTTGCAAGAGGCTGTGATGATCCTGTCCAGCCTGCTGGCCAAATACAAATTCACAGCCATCGAAGGCAAGGAACCAACCCCCGTGATGATTGTCACGCTACGGCCCGAAGGCGGGGTATGGTTACAGGTAGATCCGGCCTAATCGCAAATGTTTTTCAACGCGGTCCATTCGGTTTTAGTTAGAACCGGATCATAGTTTTGCCCGATCACAACAGCCCCCCGTGCCGCATTGGCACGCGCGGTGGACATGGGGTGGGTGCTGATCCAGGCCAGTGCCTCCTCCATCTCAGACGCATCGCCCATTTCGTTTAGCAGGATATCGAAGAAACCGGCGAAGGCTTCGGGGTTCATGTTTGCATTCTGCATCCGGTCTAACGCAAACACGTCCGCTCGGCTTTCGGCCTGCCTCGAATAGCTGGAATTGATCAGCTGATCGCCGATCAGACCAATGGCCAAGCCCCCCGTCACATCCCCAATCATCAACGACAACAGCCCTGCACTGCCCCCTGCCCGCAATGCCTGTTCTATAGGGTCACGGTGGAACACATGACCCAGTTCGTGCGCCAAAACGCTGGCCACTTGTTCGGCATTGCTTGCCGCGTCCAACAAGCCCTGCATCAGAATAATCTGACCGCCCGGCAAGGCAAAGGCGTTGACCATATCGTGGTTCACAACGCGCACTTGCAAATCATAGGGAATTTCAAAATTTCCCTGTACTGTTTCCAGCATTTTGGCCAAAGCCACATCCCCGTCGGATGAATTACAGAACCATTCCCCGCCCGAAGATTCCCTCCCGCTGAACACCCATTCAATCTGACCCAACGCGCTGCGTCCGATGGCCTGTTCACGTTCTGCCGGGATCAGCGGGGCAAGGCTTCCAGCCAAAGCGGGGACGATGACGAATATCATTAGGGCAAGGGCTGCGACAGCCCCGCCACTCCATAATGCAATCTTGCGCCAGATGCCCCATGACATATCGCGACTGTCCAAATCGGTGGCTAATGCAGTGATGACCGCTTGTGCTTCGTTGTGCGAAACGATCAGACGGGCGACAGTGTCGTCGCCCGTCTGATGAAGATGCAAAAAGCCATCCGCCACATCCCGAACCCGTCTTAACGATACAAGCGGCCATGTGCCCAACGCAGGCCCATCAGGAACAGATATTACAACCACCTGCCGGATGCGGTCGATATCAATGACCACATCCTGCTTGGCGGCACTTTGCCCGTCGAAAAAAGCGGCGGAATAGCGGTTGTCGTACATTTAGAACGCACCACCCACATCCAACGCGTCGGCAAAGCCATCAGCGTCTGCGATGCTGTCGTCGGCACGTTGTTGAATGTTTGCCAAGTGGCCGCTGTTCACGATCGTGGTGCTGCGCACAAAAATCGCTAGAATCGGTTGGTTGATCACCGCCATCGCAACTGCACCCAAAATAACAAGAATTGCGATATAAAACACAACCACAAACGCATAAATACCATAGATGCCGAATGACATGATGAGACTCATCGAAAGCCCACGCAAAAGTAGGAAGAATATCCCGAACAAAATCGCACCCAATAGGCCCGTCGCCAATGCACCCACAACATAAGTACCAGCCACGGCCGACGTTTGCGTGTCAGTGGTAAAGCCAATTTCATCATCCACCGTCTGACGGTCCGTCATATACCGGTAGGATTTCACTTGGTAATCCACAAACCCGAACATCAGCCACAGGTACCCGACAATAAACGACCAGATCGCGTCTTCGCCAGCATAGGCCACCAGCACACCCGTCGCGATCAAGATCGCTACGGCAATAAAGATATGCTTCATGCCATGGTATAGCCCAGTCCATTTGCCAGATTGGGCAAAGGGCGCATCCCCAAACCATGTGCGGTCCACCATGTATTTCTGCAAACGGAACGTCGCCAATGGCAACAACAGCCCCAAAGATACAATCGTCAGTACCGTATACACCAACCCACGCCAAACAAATCCCAGCGCCCCTGGGGTCATGCCCAACCGCAGGCCACGCCAGCGGGTGCGTGACAGCATGTAGCGCCGCCCCCGATACTGCGCGAACAAGATCAACGGCAACAGGGCAATCACGGTAATATAGGTCACAGCCAGCTGCGCCAAAATTGCTTCGGGGGACGGATCAGGGTTCGCAAACGCCCCCATCAAGCTAAGACCTACGAAGGTCAAAACGACCTGCAGCAACCCCAGATATACGGCCAAAACGACGACAGCGACCAGAAAGCCCAGCAGTTTTTCCAAGCCTGTTCCTGTATATTCCGCCGTATCGCCATCTACTTTGATGGATGACCATACAAATCGACGAATGCGGGTTTTTGCCCAAAAGCGGTAAATGCCCAGCGTGATCAGCGTCAAAAATCCGGTTTTCAGTGCCAGCATAAAGATGCCAGACCCTGACCCCACATAAACAGGTGTGGTGTGTTTAATATCAGTTTCCATAAAATGTCCTTCTCATTGACGAATTCCGCCTTATGGGGACAGGGTTAGGGGGTTCGGCGCGATTTGGCTGTACCCCCGCTGCAACATTCCGGAAAAATGTTAGTCTTTGAACTTATTATCCCGTGGGAACCCACGCGGTGCCATACGGCCCGTGCCCGCGCGTTTGCCGCGCCATTCCAGCAGGTCGATGCCAGCAACAGTCCGCGTGCGTTCGGCAGGATCTTTCCACGTCAAACCATCGGCCAGATCGAAAGTCGTAATATCCGACAGGCCACCGTCCTTGTAGTTCTGCAACCGCACCCCTTTGCCGCGCCCCATTTCAGGCAGCTCGGCCACAGGGAACACCAGTACCTTACGGTTTTCACCGACCACGGCGATATGGTCGCCTTCGACCAACACAGACAACAACGCCGAACTTTCGCCCCTCACGTTCAGCACCTGTTTGCCGCTGCGGGTCTGGGCGATCAAATCAACCTCTGGCACGACAAAACCATCACCTGCGGTCGAGGCCACAATACGTTTTGCTTTGGGGTCATGGATGAAAATATCAATCAGCTGCACTTCGTTCGGCAGATCAACCATCAAACGCAACGGTTCACCCATGCCACGACCGCCGGGCAGGTTCGAGGTCTGGATCGTATAGAACCGTCCGTTCGATCCATAGGCCAGCAACTTGTCCGTCGTTTCGGCGTGGAACATAAAGCGCGGACCGTCGCCGTCTTTGAATTTCAATTCCCGCTCCAGATCGATGTGACCTGACATCGCCCTGATCCAACCCATATCCGAACAAACTACCGTCACCGGTTCCCGTTCGATCATAGCTTCCAGTGGAACGTCCTCGACCTCACCCGCCTCGGCGAATGTGGTACGGCGTGCACCACCTGCGTAGTCCTTGCCGAATGCCTTGCGTGTCGCGCGCAGTTGTTCGCTGATCTTGGCCCATTGCAGGACGTCATCAGCCAACAGGTCCAACAGCCCTGCCCGTTCCGCCATCAAGGCATCGCGTTCGCGGCGCAACTCCATTTCTTCCAGACGGCGCAAGGACCGCAGACGCATGTTCAGAATCGCTTCGGCTTGAACATCAGAAAGCTCGCCCGTTTCGGGGGAAGAGTATGTGAGGGGCGACAGATAATCATCATCGCTCATCGCTTTTTTGAATTCACGATCCCATTTTTCGGACAAAAGCGAGGTCTTAGGATCGTCGTCGTAGCGGATAATATCGATGACACGGTCAAGATTCAGGAAGGCGACAATCAGGCCTTCCAAGACCTCTAACCGGTGATCGATCTTGTCCAAACGGTGCTGAGATCTGCGGGCCAGAACGTCCTGACGGTGATCAAGAAACGCCCGCAATACTTCCTTCATCGAGCAGACTTTCGGCATCTTACCGTCGATCAGAACATTCATGTTCAAACTGAATTTCAGTTCCAGATCGGTCGACCGATATAACATTCCCATCAGAACATCAGGCACAACGTTCTTGGTCTTTGGTTCTAATACGATCCGAATGTCATCCGCAGATTCGTCACGCACATCGCCAAGGATCGGGACTTTTTTTGTCTGGATGACCTCGGCCAGCTTTTCAATCAGTTTGGATTTTTGAACTTGGTATGGGATTTCTGTAACAACGATTTGCCATTGGCCACGGCCCAGATCCTCAACCTCATACCGACAGCGCAGGCGGAATGCCCCGCGTCCGGTGGCGTAGGCTTTGGCGATATTTTCAGGCGGTTCAACAATGATCCCGCCTGTTGGAAAATCGGGACCGGGGACGTATTTCAACAACGTTTCGTCACGTGCATCGGGGGATTTGATCAGGTGAAGGCATGCATCAATCAATTCGGCCACGTTATGTGGCGGGATATTGGTCGCCATGCCGACCGCAATACCGGACGATCCGTTCGCCAGCAGATTCGGGAACGTAGCAGGCAGAACAACAGGTTCCGTCAGCGTGCCATCATAATTTTCCCGAAAATCGACGGCGTTTTCATTCAGACCTTCCAACAATGCCTCGGCCGCAATTGTCAGACGTGCTTCGGTATAGCGTGCTGCAGCAGGGTTATCCCCGTCGATGTTACCAAAGTTCCCTTGGCCATCGACCAACGGATACCGGACGTTAAAGTCCTGTGCCAAGCGGGCCATGGCATCATAAATCGCGCTGTCCCCATGGGGGTGATAGTTGCCCATCACGTCGCCCGAAATCTTGGCGGACTTCCGGAAACCACCTGTGGCGCTTAATTTCAATTCCCGCATCGCATACAGGATTCGGCGGTGAACCGGCTTCAGCCCATCCCGCGCATCAGGCAGCGCGCGGTGCATAATGGTCGACAGCGCATAGGTCAGATAGCGATCTCCGATCGCACGGCGCAGGGTTTCGGCCACTTCGTTGGGCTGGATATCGGTCGGATCAATCGGGTCGCTCATACATTTGGTGTAGCGGTGCAGATTTGCGGCGTCCAGCGTTTGTCACCGATCTGCAACAAATCCAATAATGGCTAAAATACGACAAACCTCCCCCATTATGTTTTGCTAGGAACCTGTTAAAGGACTGACAGGTTCGGGAATCGGACCATGGGGGACTGCTGTTATGTATAAGTTTATGTTTTGTTCGTTCGCATTTCTGGGCTGGGTCTTTTGGGAAATGTCTGGTGGTTCGGAATTTGAAGCACCCGTGGCGCAAACCGCTGCGGCCGGCGAATTGACAACTTATGATGTGGCCCAAGCAGGGACCGTGACCCGCAGCCGGTTGACCGCGAATGATGATACCGCTGCAGTGCCAACCCCACAACCCGCGTCATTGGTCGTTGAAGAACCAACAAATGAACCAACTGACCCCGCAATGACAAACGAACAAACCGCCAGCCTGTCGTCTGGTGTTGATGCATTGACCGAAGCATATACCCCAATAACTACCAGCGTGATTTCAGTGGAACCTGCGGCGAATGTACCAACAACTGAAATCAGCAACCCGGACATCCGGCAAGTGTCTGCCAACCGCGTGAACATGCGCAACGGACCTTCAACCAGCTTTGACGTTCTGGATCAATTGGGTCGCGGTGATCGGGTCGAGGTTTTGACCAGCAATGATGATGGCTGGGTCCGTTTGCGCGTCGAAGCAACAGGGCAAGTCGGCTGGATGGCAGAACGCCTGTTGACCAACGCTGCGAATTAATCCCATCTGCCCCTTCAATCGCGGGGGCATTTTTCTATGGGTCGTTCTATTCTTATCACTGGCTGTTCATCTGGCATCGGGCTGGATTGTGCACGTACGCTGCATGCGCAAGGGTGGACCGTCTTTGCCAGTTGCCGCCAGCAAGCAGACTGTGACCGCCTGATCGCCGAAGGGATGCTGTCGCCCCGTCTGGATCACGCCGACCATGACACGATCCGCAGCACCTTGGCTGAAATAATGGACCATACGGGCGGCACGCTGGATGCTGTGTTCAACAACGGTGCCTATGCCATTCCAGGTGCGGTGGAAGACCTGCCAACGGATGCCTTGCGCACAATCTTTGAAAACAACCTGTTCGGATATCACGAAGTCATTCGCCAAGTGATCCCTATCATGCGCAAGCAAGGCCACGGGCATATCCTGAACTGTTCATCCGTTTTAGGGTTCGCGGCGATGAAATGGCGCGGCGCATACAACACGACCAAATTCGCCATGGAAGGCCTGACGGATACCTTGCGGTTGGAAATGCGCGGCACGGGTATTCACATTGTCCTGATCAATCCGGGACCGATCGGAACAAAAATCCGCGAAAATTCGATCCCGCATTTTGAGAAATGGATTGATTGGGAAAACTCCCCCCGTCGCAGGCAGTATGAAGCGCTGAAAGAACGGCTGTATGTAGATTCAGGCAAAGACAGGTTTGAGCTGCCAGCAAGTGCTGTCACGGCGAAAGTCATCACAGCCCTGAACAGCGACAACCCAAGGGCGCGATATTTCGTGACCACAGCGACTTATATAATGGCATGGGCCAACCGCCTGCTGCCGCGCCGCATGATCGATAATTTTGTTGGGAAGATGTAGCCTTTCACAGCTATTCACCTACATCACATAGATAAGGAAAAGGGACACCGTATGACAGACAACCCAATGTTCATTCCCGCCGTGATCGCCTGCTTCGTCGTACTGGCAATTCTGGCCAAGGGTATTTTGACCTTTGCCAAGGGCGGCGCGGACAGCAAAAAGCGGCAGAACAAACTGATGCAGTACCGTTTGGCAGCCCAACTGTTTGCAGTGATCTTGATCCTTATTTTTGTGGCTGTTGGAAAAGGATCCAATTAGATGGTCGTACTGTCTAAAATCTATACCAAAACTGGTGATGCAGGTGAAACTGCACTGGGTAACGGATCGCGGGTGGCGAAGCATTCGATGCGGGTGAATGCCTATGGCACTGTTGATGAAACGAATGCCGTCGTAGGTTTGGCCCGCCTTCATACTACGGGTGATTTCGATGCCCAACTGGCGATGATCCAGAATGACCTGTTTGATCTCGGCGCAGACCTGTGCACCCCAAACATGGATAAAGATGCGGATGCTGAATACCCTCCCCTCCGCATGATTGACGCGCAGGTTGAACGGTTGGAAGCGGAAATTGATGTGATGAACGGCAAACTGGAACCTTTGCGATCGTTCATTCTACCTGGTGGATCGGCACTGGCCGCACATCTGCATCAATGTCGAACCGTGGCACGCCGTGCCGAACGTCTGTCGGTGGAACTGGCCACATCAGAATTGGTGAACCCTGCCGGAATTAAGTATCTGAACCGCCTGTCCGATTGGTTTTTTGTTGCTTCCCGAATCGCAAACAATGACGGCAAGGATGATGTTTTGTGGGTTCCGGGCGCAAACCGGTAAGAAACCGCGCAATATCGGAAACCAGATTAGCCTAACGCGGCGTGACTGCGACCAAACGTGACGATTTTTGCCTGTTGCAGGTCGCATCACCAAGCTAAATAACCTCAGAAGAAATCAAAGGCCCCCGACCAATCGGATTAATGGGCCGCACTTATTGGAGTCATACCGATGAAGGTTCTTGTGCCTGTCAAACGCGTGATCGACTATAACGTGAAAGTACGTGTGAAAGCGGACGGAAGCGGTGTTGATCTGGCAAACGTAAAAATGTCGATGAACCCGTTCGACGAAATCGCTGTCGAACAGGCCATTCGCCTGAAAGAAGCCGGTAAAGCAGACGAAGTGATCGCTGTTTCCATCGGCGTGAAGCAGTCGCAGGAAACTTTGCGCACAGCATTGGCAATGGGCGCTGACCGCGCGATCCTGGTTATCGCCACCGATGATGTGCACACAGATATCGAACCGCTGGCCGTTGCGAAGATCCTGAAAGGGGTCATCGACGATGAACAGCCGGGTCTGGTTCTGGCAGGCAAACAGGCCATCGACAACGACATGAACGCAACAGGCCAGATGCTGGCTGCGTTGACAGGTTGGTCACAGGCGACATTCGCATCCGAGTTGGACATTGACGGCGACACCGCCACAGTGACCCGCGAAGTGGACGGCGGTTTGCAAACCATCAAAGTGTCGATGCCATCCATCGTTACTGTTGACCTGCGTTTGAACGAACCACGTTATGCGTCCCTGCCAAACATCATGAAGGCGAAGAAAAAGCCGATGGATGAAAAGACACCGGCTGATTACGGCGTGGATGTTACCCCTCGTTTGGCTGTCGTCACCACAACCGAACCAGCAACACGGGCTGCGGGTATCAAAGTGGCATCGGTTGATGAACTGGTCGAAAAACTTAAAGAAGCAGGAGCAGTATAATGGGCGTACTATTGATTGCAGAAGTTTCTAACGGTGAGTTGTCCGTGGACAGCACAGCAAAAGCCCTGACCGCAGCAAAGCAAATGGGCGACGTTACTGTATTGTGCGCAGGCGCGGGTTGTTCCGGTGCCGCAGACGCAGCAGCGAAACTGGACGGTGTGTCCAAAGTGCTGTGCGCCGAAGACGACGCATACGGTCACGATCTGGCTGAACCAATGGCTGCTTTGATCGTTGGCATGGCTGGCGACTATACGCATATCGTGGCACCGTCCACCGCAGCGTCCAAGAACATCCTGCCCCGCGTGGCTGCGATGTTGGACGTGATGGTGGTTTCCGAAGTGACTGGCGTTATTGACGCAGACACTTTCGAACGCCCGATCTATGCAGGTAACGCGATTCAGACTGTGAAATCTACTGATGCAGTGAAAGTGGCAACAATCCGGACAGCAACATTCGACGCTGCTGGTGAAGGTGAATCCGCATCTGTGGAAACAGTTACAACCGCTGCAAATCCAGGTCTGTCCGAATGGGTTGAAGATAAAGTTGCCGCATCTGACCGACCGGAACTGACATCTGCGGGTGTTGTTGTATCCGGTGGTCGCGGTGTTGGTTCCGAAGAAGACTTTGCCCTGATCGAAAAACTGGCTGATGCATTGGGTGCTGCTGTTGGCGCATCCCGTGCCGCCGTGGATTCCGGTTACGCACCGAACGACTGGCAGGTTGGTCAAACAGGCAAGGTGGTTGCACCGGACCTGTATGTCGCCGTTGGTATTTCAGGCGCTATTCAGCATTTGGCAGGGATGAAAGATTCCAAGGTCATCGTCGCGATCAACAAAGACGAAGAAGCACCTATCTTCCAAGTTGCAGACTATGGTCTGGTCGCCGACTTGTTCGACGCTGTTCCAGAACTGACCAGCAAGCTGGGCTAAGCCCCGCCTAGGCTGATAATTTAAAAGCCCCGTTCAACGCTTGTTGGGCGGGGCTTTTCTGTGCAGTAATCTTTGTCGCCAATGCTGCCACCGCACTGTCATGCACCAATTGGCCCTGCATCGCGTAGACCAACCCTTCGTCCCATTCATCATATTTGAAACTATCGAAATCAGGCTGATCCCGCTCAATCACGGTGGTCGAACGCAACCCGTCTTTTAGCGCCTGTATCATCGGCAGCGTCACCCGCGGCCCCCCCGCACTATTCCCGGCAAAATGCAACAGATGCACAGGGGCCGGACAGTTCAGCAAAATACCTTCCATCGTGTTCAACCATGTATCGCGTAGCATTTGAACCAATCGACCTGCCTGTTCGGGATGCCATGTTTTACATTGGTGCCAAAGATGGCCAACAAAATGCAGTGTTAATTCATCCACCTTCGGGAACACATTCAGAAACAGGGGTTTCAGTCGCGTAATCCGGTCGTTGCGATAGGGATGCACATCGTAAAACGGATTGCTTTGCATCAACAGACCGGGTGTTTCCAGAACAATTGACTGCACGCGGTCCTGCGGCTGCAACAACTGCATCACCCGTTGCAAACAATCCAATCCGCCATTGATCACTCCAAGGTTTCGCACCGGACAGTCCAACACCCGCCGCAGCCCTTTGGCATAAGGATCGGGCATAAACCGACCATAGGTTTCCGTGCCGCCCAGCAGCGTAATATGGGCACGGGTGGTCTGAATTTGACGCCCCCTGAAATGCAGCCTGCCCAACTGATATTCCCCGTCTAAAGCACCTGCAGGCGCTGATTTGTGCAT
>JBMZCY010000009.1:0-10248 GCA_049613825.1 Planktomarina sp. | reverse complement strand
TGGTAGGACCAACCTGACAGTGATGTATTGCCAAAGGGATAATGCTAAAATTAGATGGAATTATCGGGCAGATTCATCGTCAAATCGCGTAGATGGGCCACAAATCCACGCGGGTCTTTTGCCCATTTGGCGCAGTCTTCGGGCGTTAGTGGATTGCCGATTGTCGGTGCTTGGGGGGTATTCTTCTGGTTGGCAATCTCATGGATCAGCAATCCTTGCCGCAGCGTAGCTGAAATGCGGTTTGCCACATGATACCAACGTGAATTCTGTCCGCTGAACTTCACAGGCACCACAGTCGCTTTGCTACGCAAGATCATCTTCGCTGTGAAAACATTCCAATCGCGTTCCACGGCAGGCCCAAACGCAGTGTCCGAAGATGCCACGACACCGGATGGAAAAACCCCAATAACACCACCGTTCTTCAACATACCCATAGACTCGGCCCGCATGGCAAGCCCGCGTTCCTGCGCATCCATATCATGTGGAAACGGGACAGAAATCATATACTCTGCCGCACCTGCATGCAGGTCCACCAGAACGGACCGCGTCAGGATACGGTAATCTGATCGCACACGTCCCACCAGATCGGCAAGTAACATCCCGTCCACCATGCCGTGTGGGTGGTTCGCCACCATGACTACTGGACCCGCCGCTGGAATTTTCGCAATCTGATCTTCGGGCGTTTGCAACGGTATTCCCATCGCGTCCAGGGCTTCAGGAAAAAAGTTATGGCCCTCGACTTCACCTTTTGCCTCAAACCGGCGCACCATGCGGATGATGGTTAGTTTGCCCGTAAACCATTCGATCGTCTGAATGATGCCACGATGAAATTTGTTGGTGAACGTGTCAGAATACGTCAATTGACGCACGTCATAGCTTTGGGCGGTTTTGGGGGTATCTGTTGTCATGGCGCTGTATCGCGGCGCTTTACGTTACGCCAAATTTTTCCCAACTGGTATTCCGAGCTGTCTTAGCTGTCTTCGCCGAACTTATCAGCAACCAAATGCGTCAAAGCCTGCGAAAGTTCTGCCGCCTGTGCCCCGCGTGTAGTCACAACAATTGTTGTACCTTTGGAGGCTGCAAGCATCAGCAAGCCCATGATGCTGTCCCCTTCAGCCTGCAGTCCGTCTTTTTCGACCAGCGCTTCGGCATCGAAACGTTCCGCCACTTCAACAAATTTGGCCGACGCGCGCGCGTGCAACCCTTTGTCATTTTCAATTAAGATCTGGGTCTTCATGTTGGATCAATCCGCCGTCTGTACAGGAACAGCGTCCATGTATTTGTGCCCGGCCTTCAACGCAAGTTCGACCGCTTTGTCCAACGATTTGCCGCGCGCTTTGGCCAATTTGACCAGCAGCGGCAGGTTAGCACCATAAATCACGCGACGCTTTCCTTCCGTCCCGCAGGCCATCATACACAAGTTTGAGGGCGAGCCGCCGTACAGGTCTGTGATCACCACCACACCTGTGCCCATATCAACCTCGATCACGGCGGCGTTGATTTCCGCTTGCTTGCTTGATCTGTCGTAATCGGCAGAGATTTGTACCGTTTGAACACCGTCTTGCGATCCGACCACATGTTCCATCGCACGGACATATTCAGCGGCCAGACCACCATGTGCGACAACGACAATTCCGATCACGCAGACTGTTTCCCTTGCGATGTGTTCAAAACCGCAGCGCTTTGGCGTTCAAGCTCACGGTGTCGTACGCTAACATGCCAACCGCTGGTGGAAAGGGCTTTTGACAGCATTTCCGCCATTGTCACCGATCTGTGCTGCCCCCCGCTGCATCCGAACCCGATAGACAGATGCGTGCGCCCTTCTTCAGCGTGGGCAGGGATCACAAGTTTGGTCAGGCTTTGAACATTAGACAAGAATGGTAGGAACCGTTCATCATCAGACACATATTTTTGCACAGCATAATCTGTACCATTCAAGGGGCGCAGCGTTTCATCCCAATGCGGATTGCGCAGGAATCGGCAATCAAACATAATATCAAGGCCGCGTGGCACCCCGCGCTTGTACGAAAACGAATGGATGGTAATCGCCATACGACCGTCTGCATTCGGGGCGAACCAACGCTCAACCTCAGCCCGCAGATCATGGGGGGACAGGTCACTGGTATCGATCAACACATCCGCGCGCGCTTGGATTGGGGTCATCAAATCCAATTCACGACGAATACCCAGAACAGGTGTATCTTCGGGGGCCATTGGGTGGCGGCGGCGGGTTGTCGAAAACCGTCGCGCCAGCACATCGACAGAACAATCCAGATACAAAACCTGCAAATTATAAGCGGGGTTGCTGCCCACCTTGTCGATGGTTTCAATCAACTGCGCTATTGAAAAATCACGGTTGCGACTGTCCACACCCAACACGATAGACCGATCCAGCTTTGGTCCCTCTAACAGCTGAGGGATCAGCGTCAGGGGCATGTTATCAATCGCCTCAAACCCTGCATCTTCTAATGCATTAATCGCAGTAGTGCGTCCGGCGCCCGAAGGGCCAGTCACCAGGATCACAGTGGGATTATCAAGTGACGTCATCAACCGATCCATAGCGTAAAAGGTGGAACAAAGCCGCTGCCAGCCCCGTCGTTCTACACTTAACATATACATGTAAAGGAATTTGCAAGACATCATGTTTGGTTATTGCCGGAAAACGGGCGTCATCATCGCGTGACAAGTCAACCGCAAACTGTAACGTTGCAGATTGTACAAACGGTGCGTGTAAAATACCCAACCCTCGTGCTTCGATTTTACCAGAAACAGGTGCGGGTGTGGTCGCCACCAAAGACGATTCTTGCACCGTCACTAAAACCCGATCATCCCCGATCAAATCACAGCCATAAGCCATCATTTGCAACGCTATATCGGATTTACCTGACCCAGACGGCCCCAACAGCAAAGCCGCCCGGCCCTGCCATGCCACAGCTGTTGCATGCAGCAGAAATGCATCTGCATCAGGTCCCCAGTTTTTCCAAATATCGTAAGCGTGGTCCACCGATTAAACCGGAAGGCCAACCACAAATCGCGCGCCGAACGGGTCAGACCCCGGGTCAGCATCCGTCGGACGAATGTTTTCAGCCCAAACCACGCCGCCATGCGCTTCGACAATTTGTTTCGAAATCGCCAGACCAAGGCCAGAGTTGTTGCCAAACTGCCCTTCAGGGCGTTCCGAATAAAAGCGTTTGAAGATTTTCGCCAATGCCTCGTCAGGAATGCCGGGACCTGTATCTTCGACCACCACCAGCACACGATTGTCGCGCTGACGGCACCAGACACGGATCGCGTCGCCTTCGGCACAGAAGGAAATCGCATTGGTGATAAGGTTCACAAACACCTGCGCAAGCCTTGCTTCCAGCCCGTCGACCATCATCGGGCCTTCGGGAAGATCTTGAACAAAATCAATGCCCTTCATTTTAGCATCTTCACCCAGATACTGGGTTAGATTGCCCAGCATATACAGCAGATCAAACGTTTCCTCTTCCTCTTTCACCAGCTCACTATCCAAGCGAGAGGCGTTGGAGATATCGCTGACCAAACGATCAAGGCGTTTGACATCGTGTTCGATCACATCCAGCAGTTTTTCCCGCTGATCATCCCGTTTCGCCACACGCATCGTTCCAACGGCGGACTGAAGCGACGCCAACGGGTTCTTAATCTCATGCGCGACATCAGCTGCAAACTGTTCATTGCCATCAATCCGGTCATACAACGCGGACACCATACCGCGCAGGGCTCCAGACAGGCGCCCAACTTCGTCAGGACGCGCGGTAAGATCAGGGATGCGGATACGCCCAACGGCAGTCTTCTGCGAATTGCGCTGGCGACCCAATTCGGCGGCACTGGCCAGATCGGAAATTGGATTGGCAATCGTTGTCGCCAGAACAAGCGACAGAACCACGGACACCAGCAAAGCAATCACAAACACCTGTAACACCTGTTCACGTTCCTGCCGGACCAGTAAATCAATCTCGCCCGCTGCAGTGGACAGGGCCGCAACACCAACAATCTGGTTGCCTTGTTTGATAGGAACCGCAACGGCAAAAATAATATTGTCCGCACTGTCGCGCAATTTGCCAACTTGCGTCCGGCCATCAGCCGCAGCAGACACTAGCGGAAACACCCGTTCAGAAGTAGTCGCAGGAATATTGTCAGCCAATGGCGGGGTCTGCAAACCAGACAGTAAATCCCACATCTTATTCAGCAAGTCAGTCAGCACGGTGCTGCCAAGATCGCGGTTCAGCCCGTCAACATCGCCCGGCGATGTGGCTTCTGATCCGATGACAGATCCCTGCAGCGTTCCCCGCAGATCGAACACCAGCATTTCCACGCCTGCACGCAGGTCGATGTCTTCGATAGTTTCCTGAATATCGATCCCGTCCCCAGTCTGAAAATTGACAGGAGCAGTTTTAGGCATTTCAGCTTCGATCACGTCAGCGACCAAACGGGCCTCCGACACCATAGTGGTGGCCCGTTGATACGCTAGACTGTCGCGCGATGGGTTCATGTACAAAACACCCGCAACCAGAACCATCAGCGCAATCAGATTGAACATCACAATCTTACGCGCAAGCGGTGATCGGTTGATCGAGATAAAGCCGCGGTTTTCACGATTGATCCGCATTTCACGGTCCACGTGACTGTCGGGTGCGACCCATTCATCGCCCAGAACCAGGTCCTCAGAATCGGACGAGCGGCCAGCGGCCGCCCGAACAGATTTCAAATCCCTTACGTCAATGTCTGACGTCGCTGACATAATTATTCCTCGTTATAGCGGTAACCAATGCCGTACAGCGTTTCGATCGCGTTAAAGTCTTGATCCGCCGTCCGCATCTTTTTACGCAGACGTTTGATGTGGCTGTCGATGGTACGGTCGTCGACATAGACCTGATCGTCATAGGCCACATCCATCAGTTGATCACGGGACTTCACGAAGCCCGGACGTTGGGCCAAGGCCTGCAGCAGCAAAAATTCTGTCACGGTCAGGGAAACGTCATTGCCTTTCCACGTCACAGCGTGGCGCAGCGGGTCCATTGTCAATTCACCGCGCTGCATGACCTTTGTGTCTTCGGTTTCTGCGACAGCATCGCCGGAAATTGCTTCCTGACGGCGCAGCAACGCGCGAATGCGTTCGACCAACAGGCGCTGGGAAAAAGGTTTCTTCACGTAGTCATCGGCACCCATTCGCAGGCCCAAGACTTCGTCGATTTCATCATCTTTGGATGTCAGGAAAATCACCGGCATCGCAGATTTCTGACGCACACGTTGCAGCAGGTCCATGCCATCCATACGGGGCATTTTGATGTCCAGCACAGCCATGTCCGGCATACGTTTGTTAAATGCGTCCAATGCGGACTGGCCATCATTATAGGTTTCGACTTCGAAACCTTCGGCCTCTAACGTCATAGAAACGGACGTCAGGATATTACGGTCGTCATCGACCAATGCAATTTTTGACATTGCCTGTCCTTTGCTCTGCTGCCTCTGCCGGATTTTCCGGCTTATGTTTTGCGTCAAACTCCGCTTTTTTTGGTGTCAAAGCAACATCTATATTCGAATCACTGATAAACTGTTGCCAAAATCGCCCGACTTGCGCCGCAATTTAGTCATTTCTTAGCAATCCCGCCTACTGGTTGCGCTAAACCGAAGTTGGTTGCGCTAACGGTAGCGCGTGTCCTGTTGTTGTTAATTTCCTGCATGTTATGGCTGCGGCACATTTTACAAAAATACCGTCAGGAGATTGACATGACACAAGGCCGGGTAAACCCGAACTTCACCCTAGATGACCAAGGCATCACAGGGCTGGGCCAAGTGTATTACAACTTGATCGAACCTGATCTGGTGTCCCACGCACTGGACCGTAAAGAAGGCGAATTGGGCAAAGGCGGAGCATTTTTGGTGTCGACGGGCAAATTCACAGGCCGTTCACCCAAGGATAAACACATTGTAATGTCCCCCACCACTAAAGACACGATCTGGTGGGATGAAAATGCTGAAATGTCGATGGAAGGGTTTGATGCCTTGTACGACGACATGGTCGCCCACATGCAGGGCAAAGAATACTATGTGCAGGATCTATTCGGTGGCGCAGACCCCGCGAACCGTCTGGACGTGCGCATGGTGACAGAACTGGCATGGCACGGTCTATTCATCCGCCACATGCTGCGCCGTCCTGACACTGACGAACTGCAAGACTTTACCGCTGACTGGACCGTCATCAACTGCCCGACATTCCAAGCGAACCCAGCAAAACACGATTGCCGGTCTGAGACAGTAATCGCGATGAACTTTGAACGCAAGATGATCCTGATCGGCGGGACTGAATACGCGGGTGAGAACAAGAAGTCTGTCTTCACCCTGCTAAACTATCTGCTGCCGGAAAAAGGCATCATGCCGATGCACTGTTCCGCCAACCACGCGCCGGGCAATCCGGTGGACACGGCTGTGTTCTTTGGTCTGTCAGGCACAGGCAAAACGACCCTGTCCGCTGATCCCTCCCGTATCCTGATCGGTGACGATGAACATGGTTGGTCCGACCGTGGCACCTTCAACTTTGAAGGCGGCTGCTATGCCAAGACCATCAACCTGAGTGCGGAAGCAGAGCCTGAAATCTTCGCAACCACATCCAAGTTCGGCACTGTGATCGAAAACATGGTGTATGATGCAGAAACGAAGGAACTGGACTTTAACGACGACAGCCTGACCGCAAACATGCGCTGCGCGTACCCGATGCACTATATTTCGAACGCATCACCGACTGCACTTGGTGGACATCCGAAGAACATTATTATGCTGACGTGCGATGCGTTTGGTGTGCTGCCTCCGATTGCGCGTCTGACACCTGCACAAGCGATGTACCACTTCCTGTCCGGCTTCACCGCCAAGGTTGCTGGCACAGAACGTGGCGTGACGGAACCGCAGCCCACATTTTCGACCTGCTTTGGCGCACCGTTTATGCCACGTCGTCCGGAAGTGTACGGTAACCTGCTGCGCGACAAGATCGCAAAGCACGGTGCATCTTGCTGGTTGGTCAACACGGGTTGGACAGGTGGCGCGTATGGCAAAGGCAGCCGCATGCCGATCCGTGCAACCCGTGCATTGTTGACCGCTGCCTTGGATGGCACTTTGTCTGCTGGTGAATTCCGCGAAGATCAGAACTTTGGTTTTGAGGTTCCGACTTCGGTACCTGGCGTGGCAGATCTGCTGCTGGAGCCGCGGCGCACGTGGGACGATGTGGATGCGTATGATGCGCAAGCAGCCAAACTGGTTTCTATGTTCAGCGAAAACTTCGCCCAGTACATTCCGCACATCGACGACGATGTAAAAGCGGTCGCACTTGGGTAAACCTTTGCGATAAAGCATTGAAGGGTCGGTGGTTCTTAAACCTCCGGCCCTTTTTTATGGAAAATTCCCAATGGATCCTTTTTTGTTCATCAGCTTCCTTGCGGCCACAGCACTGATCGTTGGCACCCCGGGTCCGGCCTGCGCCTTGGCCACAACACAGGCAGTGCGTCATGGTCCGATGGCTGCCGTGCACAGTATCGCGGGCGATGCGTTAGGGAATTTCACGCATATTACAATTGCAGTTGTTGGGTTGAACCTGCTGATCAGTGTGGCCGAAGCGATCCTGCCATACCTGCAGATCGGTGGCGGGTTGTTCTTGTTCTATCTGGCGTATGAGGCGTTTACGGCAAAGCATGAGGATGAAACACCTGTTGCCGCCCGCAGGAATGCATTCCTGAGTGGTTTTTTCAGTTGTGTGACGAACCCCAAGGCGATTGTCTTCTTTGTCGCATTGTTCCCAGGCTTCATGTCACCTGACCATAGCACATTGTATCAAGCAGTCGTTTACGGCGCGATTTTCATGGTTCTGGATGCAATATCCATCTTCGCCTACGCGATGTTGGGGATGTACACGTTCAACAAAGCCGTATCCCCGCGCATCAATATCGACAAAGTTGCAGGCATAGGGTTGTTCGGCGTTGGGTCTGTTTTGGTTTACAAAGGCATCAAAGCCCTACCCCATTAAGCCGCGCCGGATCAGGTTCAAACCACTGATGATCAGCACGATCAATGTCGCCATACGAAACGCGCGCTGGTTGATCCGATCTTGCACCATAAAGCCAACCCAAATGCCCAATAACGCGGCGGGCACCACCATCAAGGACAGCTCCAATCGCGGCCGCGTCACAATACCCGACAAAATATGCCCGATCATAAAGACCACAGCACACAAGCCATAAAACACGCCCTGCACCCGCATAAAGCTGCGTTTGTCGATGTTCAACGTGTTCAAGTAGGTAACAGTTGGCGGACCAAGAATCGCAGATACGCCGCCCGCGAAACCCGCAACCAACGCCAGCCCGACATGCAACGGCGTGCTCTGCCGCGCATTTGGTTGCCACCCTGTCAGCAGAATTGCCGCGAAGATCACGATCACCACGCCAAGAATCAGAAAATACACCGACACATCTAACGCAGGCACAATTTGCGTCACCCCAATCATCGCCGCACATACAATACCCAGATACAGCCGATGATCAATCAGTGACCACCACGCCGCCTGTGGTCCTTCGCGCATCGCTTGCCAGACGTTCGTCACCAAAGTTGGCAAAATCAACACCGCCAACGCCAAGTCGGGGGCCACAAAAACCGTAAGTCCCGTAATAAAGATCATCGGCATTGCGAATCCGACAATGCCCTTGATGACGCCCGCGACGAACCCCATCGTCACGATGTATAAAATCAGCAAGGCGGAGATGTCAGTAAGTAAGAAATCTAGCATGTGATGCGACATACAGGCAAATCAGCTTTGCGGCACTTGAATTCGCCTGCGACATTTTAATTCATCAATAGAATTAGACACGCAACATGATTGCGCTGCAACTGCAAACAAGTTATGCTGCAACCCAGCATAAAGGACAAATCCATGGCACATGACGGACAGAATATTAAGGCCTCTTCAACGGTTATTTTGGCAAATCTGTTGGATGTCACTCGCAACGCAATCCCAGCGGCGGAAGCGATCTATGCATTGGCCAAAGACAAGCTGACAGCGACAGTCAAAGACGGCGACCGCATTTCGGGCGGCCTGATCGAAGCGAACCAAACCGCAGCCCACGGGTTTGCTTGGTTGGCGACATATGTTGAATCGCTGCGTCAGATGCAGTCATGGGCTGAAAAACTGACCGCAAGCGATCAATTCGGCGAAACGGAACAACTGATCCACCAAATAGCGTTTGGCGAATACCTGTCCCAGATGGCGGGCGGCATTCCGATGAATCAGGGCGAAATGCTGCGTCTGCAAGATATCGGGATCACCAATACCGAAGTGTCTGGCCTGATGAATGATGCGGTCACATCCTTGATGGAAACCGCGAACACTCAAGCCGCCCGTATGCGTTTGGTCGCATTGATGCAGGACCAGCAGGCTGAAACCATATTTGGCAAGTCCGGCTTGGACGAAGAACTGGAGATGGTCCGCGAACAGTTCCGCCGATATTCCATCGAAAAGGTAGAGCCTTATTCACACGAATGGCACCTGAAAGACGAATTGATCCCGATGGAGGTCATTAACGAACTGGCCGAAATGGGCGTGTTCGGTTTGACCATTCCAGAAGAATTTGGCGGTTTCGGCTTCCCCAAAGCATCCATGTGTGTGGTGTCAGAAGAACTGTCCCGCGGCTATATCGGCGTTGGATCGCTCGGCACTCGGTCTGAGATCGCAGCTGAACTGATCATCGCAGGCGGCACGCAGGACCAGAAAGAGAAATGGTTGCCGCGTCTTGCATCGGGTGAAACACTGCCAACAGCGGTGTTTACCGAACCGAACACAGGGTCCGACCTTGGCGCGTTGCGCACAAAGGCCGTGCAGGACGAAGACGGTGACTGGACCATCAACGGCAACAAAACATGGATCACCCACGCCGCACGGACCCACGTAATGACTGTGCTGGCACGGACTATACCTGACACAAACAATTACAAAGGTTTGTCGATGTTTCTGGCCGAAAAGACCCCCGGCACAGACAAAGCACCTTGGCAAGATTCGGGTATTTCAGGTGGCGAAATCGAGGTCCTCGGCTATCGCGGGATGAAGGAATACACGCTGAACTTTGATGATTTCAAAGTGAAGGGCGAAAACCTGTTGGGTGGCGAAGAAGGCAAGGGCTTTAAACAGCTGATGGAAACCTTTGAATCCGCCCGCATCCAAACCGCTGCCCGTGCAGTTGGTGTTGCGCA
>JBMZCY010000008.1:0-23120 GCA_049613825.1 Planktomarina sp. | reverse complement strand
TGTCTCGACCACCATACCTTCGGTCGGGGTGCGAATGCACGACGCCGCCAAATTCCGCTCGCCCTCAATCTCGACCATGCACACACGGCAGTTGCCGTCGGACCGGTATCCGATTTGGTCCTTGTGGCACAGGTGCGGAATGATGAACCCCTGCCCTTTGGACACGTCCCAAATCGTTTGGCCAGCGGCCGCCTCTACTTGTTTCCCGTCAAGGGTGAATGTGATTCTGTCAGACATGCGAACGGTCCTTAATCCTACAGTTGGCGGAATGTAGACGAAGGCATATCGATTTCCCAAGCAGGGAAGGCGACCAACACTGTCGCATCTGCGCCATAGGACGTTTCCGATAGTGCCGTATCGCGCCGGATCAGGAGCGTCGCATCGCCAAAAACCCCGCAACCGCAATGAACCCCATCCCGATCATTGCCAACGGCGAAGGAACCTCTGCGAAAAACAGAACGCCCCATAAGATTGCAAAAACCAGATATGAATAATCTACCGTCGACACCAATGTCGGGGCTGCAGATTGATATGCCACAGCAACCCCGATCGTACCAACAACAAGGCATAGGCCCATATACAAGAACATTGTAGACTGTTCTGAAACAGCCAATCGGATCACAATCAAGGGATCATTCGCAGTTGCCAAAACCCCGATTGTTCCCATCAACAGGAACCCGATGTTCAAATTCACTGCAATGGTCAGCGCGTGTTCAACGACCAGTTTGCGGTTCGAAAAAATCATTGCAATGGCGTAAGTCAGGGCGGACACAATCGGCAGGATGTAGGCGGGTGAAATGGATCCTTCTTCAGGCCGTGCAATTAGAATTACGCCAACAAATCCAACAATCACCGCCGCAGTCACGCCCCAGCGGGGCCAGCGCCAATCCAACACTGCGGTCAGGCACACGATGATGATCGGGATGGTGTAAACGACCGCTGTCGCATTTGCGATCGGTAGAAATGGCAGCGCAGAGTAAAGCGCGACCCACCCAATCAACAGAAGACCCGTACGCAAACTGACGCCCCAAAATTGCTGTGGCCACAGGGGCACCTTCATTACGGCCGTGGCCAAAACCACCAGCGGCAATGAAACAAATGACCGCAACATAAAGATCGTCCACAGACCCAAGACTCCATGCGTTTGTTTGATCAAAGCATCATTTAACGACAGCGCGATATTTGCTGACAGCATGGCAAGCATTGCGATCAAAACCGGGTGGCGGATGGACATAGGACGGGGTTCCTGCTTTCACGGATCACATGACACAAATCACTTTGATCCGGCACGGCCAAGCAAATTTCGGCGCAAAAACCGAAGAGGGTTATGACAAGCTTAGCCCCCTTGGACACCAACAGGCCGAATGGTTGGGTGAGTATATGCGTGCGACTGGTGCCGTGTTCGACCATGTTCACCACGGCACCCTACGACGGCAACGGGAAACGGCGGAGGGGATGAACCTTGGTCTGACGCGGTCCGAAGATGCGCGACTGAATGAAATTAAGTACCTGCATATGGCGACGGCGTTCAACCAACAATCCGGTATGACCATGCCCGAAACCGGCAAAGAATTCGCGGCCCATGTCCCGCATCTGTTCAACGCTTGGGCTGCCGGTGATTTGGATCATGTACATCCGACCTATACCGATTTCGCGCAACAAATGACGGATGTTGTGGGCGAAGCCTTAGCAATGGGTGGCCATCATGTGTTTGTCACCTCTGGCGGGGTGATTGGCATGATGATTGCGCAGCTGCTGGCCCTACCACCCAGCGGCTATGCGGCGATGATGTTACCTATTCGCAACACCTCGATCCATCGGTTCGGGATTGCGGAACGTGGGCTTTATTTAGAAGAATACAACATGACCCCGCACCTGGACCACGCCAACCGCGCCAATGCCAGAACGTATGTTTAAGGAGATCACCATGACAACTTTATTCGCCGCCAGAGGCACCATCTCATCTGCCGTTGCCTTGACGTTGGAAGAAGCCGGAATGCCTTACGACTTGCGCGTGATCAACAATGCCGCAGGTGAACAACGCACTGCGAAATACCTTGCGATCAACCCAAAAGGGCGCGTGCCTGCGTTGAGGACGGATCGGGGGGTTCTGAGCGAGGCTGGCGCGATTTTGGATTATATCGCAGCGCAAAACCCTGATGCTGATTTGGTTCCCAATGACCCGTTTCAAGCCGCGAAAATGCGGGAAATGATGTACTATCTTGCGTCTACAATGCACCCGAACCACGCACACGGATTGCGTCAGGAACGATGGACGGACGAGGTTTCTGCCTACGCTGGTATGGCCGCAAAAGTGCCAGAGACGATGACGGCCAGTTGCGCCTATGTTGAGGACTTTATGGTTGGTCCGTTTGTCTTGGGCGATCAAATGTCATTGGCCGATCCATATCTATTTACTGTTTGTACATGGTGCGAAGGGGACGGCGTTGATATGTCGGTCTTTCCGACACTGACTGCGTTTCGGGATGCTTTTGCCAAACGTGCATCCGTTAAATCCATCAGTGAAAAGGGCCTGCTATGACACACCTCTGGGTCCGCGCGGAAGAGCGTCAGAATGAACAACGTGTCGGCATTACGCCTGATGGCGTGAAAGCGCTGATCGAAGCAGGGATAACAGTGACGGTCGAAGACAGCCCCGTTCGTGCCATTCCAATCGACGGATACAAAGCTGCAGGGGCAACGATTGTCAGGGCTGGATCATGGCGCGCGGCGTTAGATGACGTGGTCGTCTTTGGCCTAAAAGAATTACCCGATGACGGCGCCCCCTTGCGCCACAAACACATCATGTTTGGTCATGCATACAAAGGTCAACCGGCTGGCCAACGACTGCTTCAACAGTTCAACGATGGTGGCGGCACGCTGCTGGACATAGAGTATTTGACCGATGATACCAACCGTCGCGTTGCAGCTTTCGGGTATTGGGCAGGATATGCAGGGGCTGCCGTTGCCCTACAATGTTGGGTTGCGCAGCAACGCGGGGACGTGGCGGGACCTGTGCAACAATACAGCAGCGCATCTGCAATGTTGGCCGATCTTCAAGGACGATTGACTGGATTCAGCGCGCGGCCTTCTGCGCTGATCATCGGTGCGCTTGGGCGTGTGGGGACTGGGGCTGCCGACCTTTGCGAACACATGGATGTCGCGACGACGAAATGGGACATGACCGAAACCGCCAGCGGCGCACCCTTCCCTGAAATTCTGGCCCACGATTTGTTCTTCAACTGCATCCTTGCACGCCCGGGAACACCTGTGTTTGTGCCCGCATCTGCCAAAGACGCCCCGCGCAAACTCAGTGTCATTGGCGATATCGCGTGTGATCCTGATAGCGATTTTTCACCGATCAAAGTGTATGATCATGCAACGACTTGGGATGCTCCAGCACTGAGGGTCCATAATACGCCACCACTGGATGTAACCGCGATTGATAACCTGCCATCGATGTTACCAGTTGAAAGTTCCGAGGATTTCGCAACACAACTACTGCCGACTTTGGCGCAATTTCCTGCTGATACCTATGGTGTCTGGAGCCGTGCCGAAACCCTGTTTTCCCAATACGCGTCTATGGTTTGAACACACGGTAATACAGCCAGTCCGGCCAGAATTGCGAAAACCGGAACAGTAAGGAAAACAAGGTCGGAAAGCTGCGTTTGAACCCGCCTTTTTCCATGTGGTCTACCATGACTTGGGCGGCACCTTCCGGCTCCATTATAAATGGCATTTGGAATTCGTTTTTGTCAGTCAGTCGGGTTTTGATAAACCCCGGATTGGCGACTTGCACACGGATGCCCGTTTCACGCAGGTCGGCATACATGCTTTCCGCCAACGTCATAACGCCCGCTTTGGATGCTGAATATCCGACTGCTTTTGGCAACCCACGGAACCCAGACAGGCTGCCCGTAACCACCACATGCCCTGCGTCCCGTTTGATGAACTGAGGCATCACTTGGTTTAGAACGCGGAACGCACCCGTGAAATTAATATCCGCCATGGCTAATGCCTGCTTTCCATCCCATTCAGCGGCATTCATGGGCCAGTACACGCCTGCCAGAAACACGACACCATCAACATGGCCCAGCTTCGCGCCAGCGGCGTTCATACTTTCCTCCGAAGAAATATCGCAGGTCACAACTTCAGCAGGACCGGGCAAGGAACTGGCAAGCGCGGTCAGGCGATCCTCTGACCGTGCCGTCAGGATCAGGGTTGCGCCCTTCGCGCTCAGCTTTTCAGCCAAGGCACGACCCAGACCTTCAGACGCCCCAACCAACCAGTATCGCTTGCCATTCCAGTTCATACTGTCAGTGTCTTTCGTTCCGATTGCGCCGCAGGTCGCATTGTAGCGACCAGTTCTGCGACTTTAATACCGAATTTCCGAAACTGACTTCGGTTCATTATCACGCCATTTTCCATCAGGTACATCCAATCGGTGACATCCAACACATGACCGCCCGCTTCCTTGTCCAGTCGAATTGTGTAGTTCAGTAAGACGGATGATCCGCTTTGCTGGCCTGTTCCATCCCCCACCAAATCCGGTGCCGCGGCAACAATTCGGCCAGTATCATTCACAGTCAGCGTCCATTCACGATGCTGGGTGCGGCCACTGTCGTAATGGAACACTTCCTTCATCACACCGACGTTGCCTGTCCAATCAGCCTCAAAGTGCGCGACAAATCGGGACGTCACACGGCCAATCGGGCCATAAATAATGCCTTCGCAATCCAGCGCACCAGAAAGTCGTTCACGGATATCGAACGCAGGATCATGGTCCCAGTAATCGCTCGGGGTTTGGGCAGAAAAGCTCCACAGCGAATGCACAATTTTGACCAGCAATAACGCCTGCACTATTCCCAACAGAATCCAAAACAGGATATTCATATCAGTCGTCTTTCAGTTGGGTTGCCACCAGCAAAGCAATCGCAAACAGTTTCAACACCAATGGAACCAGTGCGTAAAGTATGGTCAAAGTCGTTAAGGCAACGTGCGGCTGGGTGCTTGCTGCTGCATTAAACCCCGATGCCTCTAGTATCGGAAGTAGTGCGATTGCGGCAAATGCCAGTGACATTTTGTTAACCAAGGACCAAAGGCCAAATCCCTGCCCACCATTGGGGGCGATTTCACCCATGCGTTTGGCGAACAGGGCGGGCATTAAGGTCAGGTCTGCACCGATGGTGGCACCTGACAAAACACAGACAATGGCGAACAACCCAGCATCCCCCGCGCCAAGGGTCAAATTGTAAGCGAATGTGATCGTGGCGAGGATCATCGCTGAAAGTAATGTGCGCTTTGATCCGAATTTCGTGGCAGCTTTGGACCAGAACGGGGCAGCGACAGCGCCGGATAAAAAGAATAAGACCAGCAGACGGCCTTCGTAGCCGGGAGCCTCTAACCTACTTTGAACAAAAAACAGAAACATCGTTGAGGAAACTGCGACAGGTGTCGCATTGATAAGCGCAAGGATCAGCAAACGGCGTGCTTGGGGGTCGGACCAGATTTGTTTGATCGGTGTCTTCTCGGCAGTGACTGATCCTGTCCATTCGCGGGACATGGCGATGATTGCGACAATGACCATGGCTGCGAAGCCGAATGCGAAGATCGCGTTAGGTGCGTCGACTTTGCCAATCAGCAAAGTCGGGGCAACTGCAGCGACACAAACGCCGGCGAGTGCTCCGCTTTCGCGCCATGCAGCGACTTGTATATGGCCATCCTTAAGGGTCGCGGCCTTGGTCACACCTTGGGCGTAGAAGTTGATGTTCAGAAAGCTGAAGGCCGAGAATAATCCCGTGATCGTAATAGCGAACCAAGCCAACGGCGCGACGGGTGGAGTGATTGCGAACAGGCCGATCATCGAAAGCGCAAGGATAGATGCCCCCACAGCCACAGCCCAGCCCCGACGATTGCCAAGGCGTTCGGACACATACCCAAGAACAGGGTCTTGGACGGCGTCAAACAAACGCAACCAAAACAGAACGGCGGCAATGCCAGTTAGGCTTACACCATACGTTTCGGCATAATACGGCGGCGCGTAGATATAGATGGGCAGGCCCGCAGCGGCGAGGATGCCTCCGAATAACGTATAGGCAGGTAAGCGGTGGGCCAGCATCAGCTGACCTCGTCCGTCGGCGGCGTGGGTCGTGTCCCGTATTTCGCGCCCTTTATCCATAGTTTCAGCGCCTGCCAGTGGATTAGGAATTGCACGCGACGTGACCCGAGGGGGCGGCGGAAGACGGATTTAATAATGGATGGATTACTCAGCCGTTTTCGTGGACCAGTCAGCGTAGCAATCAAGCCACCGTTGCCTTGGGTGTAGTCAATCCAAATCCCAATCTTGTCGCCCCGAATGTCGAAGCGGAATTGGTAGCCACCTTCAACGGGCTGGAACGGAGACACATAGAATATCTTCGTCGCAGTCAGGGTATCGGTGGGCTGGATCGGTTCGTGGTCGTCACGGTGACATAGGTAGGAATGACGTTCGCCAAAGGTGTTCGTCACCTCTGCAATCACCACACGCAGGTTTTCCGCTTTGTCATAGCACAGCCAGAAACTGACCGGATTGAAGACATGCCCCCAAAAGCGGGGTTGGGCCAACAGGTCCACCCGTGTAGGGGGCGGCAAATCATGCGTCACCAAAACATCCCGCGCCCAAGCAACACCTTTCCCATCCTTGGGTGCGCCACCGTGATCCACATCGTGCAAAGATGCCACGTTGAACCGGTTGCGCGAAAACAAGGACGGCAACCCGTCATGCGCATCTGGGTCCATCAACACATAGTCGATGGAATACCGGAAGGCGTTCTCAACCGCGCCCTTGCGTCCGTGGTAGGTGTATCCTTGGATGTGGTCGGCCATGATTATTCCGCAGCCATCGTCATTGCATCCCGCACGAGCAGCGCGTCGGCAGTTTCAATCGCAGTCGCCAAACCGTCTTCGTGAAATCCGTTACGCATCCAAGCGCCACAGAACCACGTATTGTTCGTGCCGTTCATCGCTGTGATCGTTTTTTGCGCCGCCAAAGCAGGCAGATCAAACACAGGGTGCATAAACGTCGTCTGATCGTAGATCAGCTTCGGGTCCAGATCACGGGTCGTGTTCAGCGTTACAAAGCAATCATCACCCTGCTGCGGCAGGTGCGGTTGCAAGTTATTGATCCAGTACGACAGATCAATCCGGTCAGACATCTTACCCTTTTCTTCGGTATACGCCCAAGACGCCCACGCCACGCGGCGTTTAGGCATCACTTGAGGATCAGCATGCAGCGTCATATCATTTGGCTGATAGCGGACATCGCCAAGGGCAGCAGCCTCGGCCGGGGATGCATCCTTCAGAACGGCAAGGCTTACATCCGAATGCGTGGCAAAGATTATTTTATCGAAAAATTCAGCCTCTATGCCCTGCACTTTAACGGCAACACCCTCGGACGTTCTATTGACCGCTTCGATGGGTGAAAAGAGGCGTATTTCGACGCCAGCTTTGTCCAGATGTGCGGTCAATCGGCTGACATATTCCCGTGAACCACCGTTTACAGTGTACCACTGATGCTGACCCGAGGCATTCAGCAGCGCGTGGTTTTCCATGAACGTGATTAACGCCTTCGCGGGGAAATCCAGAATACCGTGAATAGGCGTCGACCAGATCGCACCAGTGAACGGAGTCAGATAATAATCGCGGAACCAATCACCCAAACCCATATCTTTGATCAACTGACCAATCGTGATGTTCGGATCCTGCGCCTTGGCGACAGCATGTTTGTTGAACTTCAAAACGTCCCGCAGCATGCCAAGGAATTTCGGATTCACGATGTTTCGTTTTTGCGCAAAAATTGCCGACAAACTGGTCAGGGCATATTCTAACCGACCACCATCAATCGAGGCACCAAAGCTCATGTCTGATTCGACAGTCGGCACGTCCAATTCATTGAACAGCCGGGTCAGGTGGGGATAGTTCACATGGTTGAACACCAAAAAACCCGTATCCACAGGTAGGTCACCATTGCGCCCCGCCATCACTGTGCGCGCGTGTCCGCCCAAACGCGCCTCGGCCTCAAACAGCACCACTTGGTGATGACCCGCCAACCGATATGCGGCTCCAAGTCCCGAAATACCACCACCAATGACTGCAATACGCTTGGCCGCGCCATGTACCTGCTCAAACGGCATAAAATCCCCTGCCCCGTTTCTTGTGTTGATGTATGTACGTCACGGACGCCAAGATGGATTAGTTTCAGATTTCTTTTGTATCCAGTGATCCAATCGCTGTACGCTGCCGTAAGACATGTGTGTTCAACGGTTCACAAACCTAAGAAGTAGCAGATGCATCGAATACCCCTGCGTCATGATTAATTGACACTATACGCATTTCTTTAACTGATAAGGTCCAACCATGTGAACATTGCAGAAACGTCAACACGGGCCGATTGGATCGACCATTTGCGTCGTATCCAAAAAGATCAGGATCATGCGGCATTTGCCGATGTGTTTCGGTACTTTGCCCCCCGTGTGAAATCGTTCCTGATGAAAGGTGGCGCCAGCGAAAGTATGGCCGATGAAGTAACGCAGGAGGTTATGGCGACCGTCTGGACGAAGGCCCATATGTTTGATCCGACACGCGCAGGTGTGTCGACATGGATTTATACCATCGCGCGAAATCGCAAGATTGATGTACTGCGAAAACAAAAACGGCCAGAACCAGAAGACCTGACATGGGGCGCGCAAGCGGAACCAGATCAGACGGATATCATTTCCCTGCAACAAGAGACGAAACAGTTGGCCAAGGCGTTAGACGCTTTGCCAGCAAAACAAAGGGAATTGGTGAAGCGGGCCTATTTTGGCGATTTAACACACAGCGAAATCGCCGCTGAAACAGGTCTGCCCCTTGGCACAATCAAATCGCGACTTAGGTTAGCGATAGATAGGCTAAGACACACAATGAAGTGAGCGTATGACGCAGATAAAACATCATCTAACCGACGACCTGCTGATGGGGTATGCAGCAGGAACATTGTCCGAGGCATTCAACCTTGTTGTGGCAACCCATTTGTCCATGTGTGACGAATGCCGTGCGGCGGCGGCGGCATATGATGCTGTCGGTGGGGCTGTCCTAGAAGGAGATGACCTTATTGCGATGACTGATGATGCGTTTGTGGCGACCATGCAGCTGATCAGCACCGCCCCCAAAGACCCGATTAAAGTTAAGACCCGATCTTCAGGTCTGTTCCCAACACCCCTGCAAGATTATGTTGGTGGTGATCTAAGCAGCGTAAAATGGCGATCCATCGGTATGGGCGTTCGTCAGGCCATCCTACCGACATCCAAAGACGCTTCTGTACGTTTGCTGCACATTCCTGCGGGGGCCGCTGTGCCAGACCATGGTCACAACGGATCAGAACTGACTTTGGTTCTGCGAGGTGCATTCCGCGATGAAACGGACCGCTTTGCGGTCGGTGATATTGAGGTCGCCAACGAAGATTTACACCACCAGCCGGTGGCAGAAATTGGCGAAGATTGCATTTGCCTTGCGGCCACGGACGCGCCGTTGAAATTCAACGGGTTGATCCCACGGATCGCACAGCAGTTTCTGCGGATCTAAGATTTCCCTAAAGGCAGGCTTTCCTGCTTTTCCAGTTCCTCAAAATCAAAGTTATCCAACCGCGTCGCACGTTTCCCTGCCCGTTCAGCTGCCGTCGAAATTCCATCAAGATCCTTGCGGGCTTGGTTGAAGTGGGTGTTCAACTTTTCGACCCGTTCCACCACCAATTCCACATCGCGGTGCAAATGGCGCAGCGCCGTCCTGATGGCCCCCGCCTGTTCGCGCATCCGCGCATCTTTCAGAATGGCACGCATCGTGTTCAATGTCGCCATGCAGGTTGTCGGTGATACGATCCAGACACGGGCGTTGAACCCGTCACGGACCAGCTCAGGGAAATTCGCGTGCAGTTCGGCATAGACCGCTTCTGACGGTAGAAACATCAGTGCACCATCAGCCGTTTCACCGTCCAGAATATACTTCTCGGAAATTGCTTTGATGTGGGTCCGAACAGAGGTGCGCATGAATTTCGCGGCTTCATTCGCCTCCCAATCTGTTGTCGCGTTGCGCAGGGCTTCATAAGCTTCCAACGGGAATTTAGAGTCGATCACAATGGGGCCCGGCGGGTTTGGTAGATGGATCAGACAGTCCGCACGTTTGCCATTCGACAGCGTTACTTGCCACGCATAAGCATCCGACGGCAGGGCCTTAGACACGATATCCTGCAACTGAATTTCCCCAAACGCCCCACGGGTTTGCTTGTTTGACAGGATATCCTGCAGCGACAAAACATCGCCCGACAGCTTTTGAATATTGTCCTGTGCTTTATCAATCGTCACCAAACGCTGCTGTAATTCGCCCAGCGACTTGGCGGTGGTTTTCGAGTTCGCTTGCAGGTTCACATTCATCTGTTGCTGGACGGCAGCCAGACGCGCCTCCATCAGTTTAATCATATTCGACTGCTGCGCCGCCTGTGCCTCTGACACGTGGGTCAAACCGCCAGCCAGCTGCTGTTGACCGTCGCCGATCAGCTGCACCCTTTGGTTCAGATGGCCCATCTGTTCTGCAAGGGGCGCGGTCATCTGCGCCGACCGGCCCGCCGCTTTCAGCGCCATGACCAGCAGAACGATGACCAGCACCGCAAACACACCTGCCCCGATCAGCAGGATTAGAATAATTTCATCTGACATCACGACCGTCCAAACAGCTTTTCAATGTCCGTCATGGACAGGTGGATATAAGTGGGGCGCCCGTGGTTGCATTGACCGGAATGGGGCGTTGCCTCCATTTCCCGCAACAGAGCATTCATTTCATCTGCTTGCATACGACGTCCGGTTCGGACGGACCCGTGGCAGGCGACACGGGATAGGATCGCTTCGATCCGGTCTTGCACGGTGGACGATGTTCCGCCGTCGGACAGCTGGTCAAGAATGTCCTGCACCATTGCTTCGACATCTACGTTACCAAGGATCGCGGGGGTTGTTTGCACAGCGATCGCGCCTGTGCCAAAGGGTTCGATGGTCAGGCCGATTGCCGTCAGCGCCTCGGACTGTTCCATCAAGCTGGCAATATCCCCGTCAGACAAGCTGATCACTTCAGGGATTAAAAGCGCCTGCGCCTTCACTCCGTTTTCTGCCATTTGGGATTTGAGCCGTTCATAAACCAAGCGTTCGTGTGCCGCATGGGCATCCACCAAAACCAAGCCATCGGCAGTTTGGGATACGATGTAGTTTTCGTGAATCTGCCCACGCGCTGCACCCAAAGGACCATCGACTGGCGCAACCCTAAACGGATCTTCCATCCGGGCCGAAGGCTGCGGTTCGAACAGCTCATCCGACACTGGCGCAGGAACACTGCGCAACGGTTTCCGATCCATCTGGTACACACGCGGTGCAGTATGGGGCGTGAACGCACCCAGTGCCGCATCTGACACAGTGGTTGACGCACGATGCCCTGCCTCGGCCAGTGCGTGCTTCAGGGCGGAGACCACCAGTCCGCGCACAACGGCAGGTTCACGGAACCGGACTTCGGCCTTGGCGGGATGCACGTTCACGTCGACGCGATTGGGGTCGATGTCGACGAACAAAGCCACCGCCGGATGACGATCACGTGACAGAAAATCAGAGTATGCACCGCGCAGTGCCCCCAGTAACAAGCGGTCCTTTACCGGACGTCCGTTAACGAAAAAGTACTGCGCTACGGCCGCGCCACGAGAATACGTCGGAAGGGCTGCAAATCCAGTCAATCGGACTCCTTCACGGTCGGCATCTACCGGAATCGAATTTTCTGTAAACTCAGCCCCCATCAAACGACCCAGACGTCCACGCAGGGCATCAAACAGATCCCCCTGTTCGGCCTGAACTTGCAGAGTAATCCGGTCTTTGCCGCCCGACACATCCCGAAGCGTAAACGCAATAGACGGTTCCGCCATCATCAACCGCCGGACAGTATCATTGATTGCCTGCATTTCAGCCCGATCCGTACGTAGAAATTTCAAGCGTGCGGGCGTGGCAAAAAACAAATCACGCAGAGATACACAGGTACCCTCGGTAATAGCGGCAGGTCGCACCTGACTGATCATACCACCAGTCACAGTGATTTCCGCACCATCCGCATTCGGAATGCGGGACGTCACGGTCAGACGACCAACAGCCCCCAGCGACGGCAGCGCCTCGCCCCGAAACCCGAAGCTTTGAATGTTCAGCAGGTCAGAACCATCAATCTTCGACGTCGCATGGCGGGACATGGCAAGGCGCAAGTCGTCTTCGGCAATGCCGCAGCCGTTGTCCGTCACTTGGATCAGGGTTTTGCCACCATCCGCAATTTCAATCGAGACACGGGTAGCCCCTGCATCAATAGCATTCTCGACCAGCTCTTTCACCGCTGCCGCCGGACGTTCAATGACCTCACCCGCCGCGATGCGGTTGATGGCATCTTCGTCCAGCTGGCGGATAACGGGACGGGAATCGTCTAAGGGAAAGGTGGATGTTGCCATAACGCTAGGATTAGCATGGCAACATCCTAAGGGCTACTACACTTAGAGGCCTTCTGGCTGACCCACCACGACAAACCGCAGGTTGTCAGGTTGCAGCAATTCAGCGGCCACGCGGTTCACATCATCAAGTGTCACTGCGTTCACCCTGTCATTGCGATCAGCGATATAATCGATGTCCAGACCCTGCCATTGCATGCCGACAAGAATGTTCGCGATCCGTGCATTGCCATCAAACCGCAGGGGATACGCGCCAGTCAGGAACAGTTTTGCATCTTCCAGTTCTTTCTTGGTCAAACCCTGTTCAGCGGCCAAAGCCCATTCGTTGCGGATCACTTCGATTGCTTCGGCAATCCGGTCATTCGCGCTGGCGACTTGGCCCATGTAAAGGTTCGCTTGTTCCTTGCCGACAAGGAAGGATGATACACCGTATGTCAGCCCACGTTCTTCGCGCACCTCTTGGGTCAGGCGGCTTTCAAAGCCTGCACCCCCAACGACGTGGTTCAGGATATATGCCGCAAAGAAATCAGGGTCATCCCGATCAATGCCTTCGTGACCGAACAGGGCAACGGATTGGGGGAACGGTTGATCGACAACAGTCACGCCACCCGTCAATGCCACGTCAGTTTCAGGCACGTCACCTGCCACGCTGTTCGGTAAAGTTCCAAACAAGTCATCCAGAATTGTACTCAGTTCAACAGCGGTAATATCCCCGACCGCACCGACAAAAAGGCGATCTTTGGCGATCAAACGCCGGTGAGCGGCGAACATATCTTCTTGCGTTAACCCCGTCACAGTCTTAGCCGATCCATTGCGGTCAAACGCATACGGATGTTCCCCAAAGGCCAGCTGATCAAACGTCTGACTTGCAATTGTGTTCGGGTCTTTTTCATCCGACGCCAGCCCAGACAAAACCTGCGCACGCACGCGGTCGATCGCGGATCGTTCAAACAACGGATCGGTCAGCGCCTGCTTCAACAAAGCGACCGACGCTTCGCGGTTTTCCGTTAGAAATTGCGCCGAAACAGTTGTCGCTTCATCGTACACATCGAATCCGAAGGACGCCGCTAGTTCTTCCTGTGCTGCCTGGAATGCACGGGAATCCATATCGCCCGAACCTTCCTCCAACAACGCCATCATCAGGTTCGCCGCACCGCGTTGATCGGCAGGGTCCAAAGCAGCGCCACCATCAAACATAATCTCCATCGCGGTGAAGGGGATGGACGGTTCTTCGATCAACCACGCTTTGATCCCACCGGGGCTGGTCACTTGCTGGATCGAAACTTCGGCCTGCACGGATACAGGCACCACAAAGGCGGCAAACGCCATGGCATAGCGGATCATTTCGCATCTCCTTCTTCAGCACCCATCAACCATCCGGTGACGGAGTTATTGTCTTGAAAGACCAGTTCGGCAGCTTTCATGACGTCTTCTGGGGTTACGGCTTGCAACACTTCGGGCCAGTCTTGGACATCTTGAACCGTAAGGCCCGACGTCAGGGCAGCACCGTATTTACGTGCTTGGGATTGCACACTGTCAAGGCCATAGATTTCACCCGCACGGACTTGGGATTTGATCCGGTCGAACGCTGCCAGATCAACACCTGTTTGCATGAAGTCTGCGATGACCACATCAACAGCATCTTCGATTTCCTGCAAACTGACGCCCTCGGCAGGAACAGCGACGAACCCGAAGGTCGTATCGTCCAGTGACCGTCCACTGTAAAACGCCGAGGTATAGATCGCCTGCTGCGTATCAAATTGCAGCGCTTTGCCCAGAACAGACGTGGCTTGCGATCCGCCCAGCAGTTCAGCCAGATAAACCAACGCCGCTGCTGTTTCCTGTGCGCCCGGGTCACGTTCCGGCGCCAGATAGGTGCGGGTCACATAGGGCTGTGCCACACGTTCATCATTCAGCACCAAACGACGCGCCGACAATTGTTTGGGTTCCTGCGGGCGATCACGTTCCATGATCGCGGGGTTGATAGGGATCACACCGTAATATTGTTCGGCCAAGACCTTTACTGCATCCGGCTCTACGTCCCCTGCAACGACCAGAACCGCATTGTTCGGCGCATAGTGGGCATCATAAAACGTAACAGCATCCTGCAGCGACATATCCACCATTTCATGCTGCCAACCGATGATCGGCACACCGTAGCGGTGATTCAAAAATTGAGAGGCACGCAATTGTTCATTAAACAATGCCCCCGGCGAGTTTTCGGTGCGTTGATTGCGTTCTTCAATCACCACATCGCGTTCCGTGGCGATATCCCCTTCGACCAAACGCAGGTTGACCATTCGGTCCGCCTCCATCCGCATCATGGTTTCCAAACGATCGGCGGCGACGCGTTGAAAGTACGCTGTATAATCATAACTGGTAAACGCGTTGTCAGACCCGCCATTGGCAGCGACAGTTGCGGACAATTCGCCCGACTCCAGATTCGCGGTAGCCTTAAACATCAGGTGTTCAAGGTAGTGGGCGATGCCAGATGTGCCGGCAGGTTCATCGGCGCTGCCGACTTTGTACCAAACCATGTGCACGACCACGGGGGATCGGTGGTCTTCGATGACGACGACTTTCATGCCGTTGTCCAAATCGAATGTGGTTACAGTGTCATCTGCCGTGGCAGACAGGGGGAATAGAATAAGGCCCGTAAGGGCGGCCAATCGGCTGAACATGGCACCTCCGTCATTTAGAAGTAAGGTACGCTGCCCTGCCAAAGGTTCAAGGCATCTGACGCAGGTGTTATGCTGTGTTACGGCGCGGGGGGGGCTGTTGGCGTGGTGATACCAAGAATGCGCAGGCGTTCCAGTTCGGCCTGCGCATCCAGAACACGGTTGCCACCAAACAAACGACTGCCTACGCCAGCACCCAGTTCAGCGCGAATGTTTGCATCCACACCATTCCGGCCTACAGCTGCAAGTAGCGCTTGATCAGCTGCGGGAATGCCGCGTGAAGCAGGACGTCCGCCCAGTGCCGCAGCTGCATCCCCCAATGGGGTCGCGTCGGTACGATTGGCGGCCCCTAAAACGGGCTGTGGCAATGTCTGAAAATCAGCAGGCGCTTCTAATGGTTTCGATGGCAGCACACCGAACGGATCGGGACCTGTCGACAATGTGCCATTGCCCGAAGGTCCACCACTGCACCCAGCAACCAAAGCGATCATTCCCAAAACCGAACACTGACGGATCATAGTATTTCCCCTGCTTATCGTTGGTATAACGCGGGCAACCCCGTGCGTCACGCCTTGTTATGATCCGTGGCAAAGAAGATAAGACCAACCGCGCCCATGAAGATGCTAATGTCAGCGACATTGAACGAAAACGGATTGTTCAGACCACAGCATGTGACATTCAGGAAATCTGCGACAGCGCCGTAGGCGATCCGGTCGATAACATTGCCAATCGCCCCCCCCAGCAAAAGGCCAGCCGAAGTTAATGCATAACGGTTTGTTTCCCGACGCATCCAATACAAAACCAAACCAGAAATAACCAATGCGACTGCGATCAAAATCCACCGCGTTACGTCAGAATCCCCCGAAAACAGGCCAAAATTCACGCCTCGGTTCCATGTCATGATCAGATTGAAGAACCCCGGGATAGCTTCCACATACAAGCGACTGGGCAAGTCCATCACCTGCACGACCCAGTATTTGCTGACCTGATCCAGCACCAAGTTCAACGCAGCGACGATGAAAATTAGACGGTACATATCAGTGCCTGAAATGACGTTGGCCGGTAAAGACCATTGCCAACCCACGTTCGTCCGCTGCTGCAATAACTTCGTCATCGCGCATTGATCCGCCGGGTTGGATGATTGCTGTTGCCCCTGCTTCGGCGGCTGTGATCAAGCCATCAGCGAACGGGAAGAAGGCATCGGAAGCCACGACCGAACCTTTCACAGTTGGTTCAGGCAAACCCAGCGCATCTGCCATATCCTGCGATTTGCGGGCGGCGATGCGGGTGCTGTCGACACGGCTCATCTGGCCGGCGCCAACGCCAACGGTCGCACCATCTTTGGCATAGATCACAGCATTGGATTTCACATGCTTTGCCACTGTCCAAGCGAACATCAGGTCTTTCAATTCCGCCTCGGTCGGTTGACGTTTGGTGACCACTTTCAGATCATCCATCGTCACAGGCTTCGCGTCTTTGTCCTGCATCAGATAACCACCTGATACCTGACGGATCGTCTGACCCACAGTAGTCGGATCAGGCAAACCATCAGTTGTCAGCAACCGCAGGTTCTTCTTCGCTGCAAACACGGCTTTGGCTTCATCACTTGCACCCGGTGCAATCACAACTTCGGTGAAAATCTTCACAATTTCCTCCGCCGTTGGGCCATCCAAAGGCATGTTCAACGCAATAATCCCACCAAACGCGCTGGTACGATCACAGTCAAACGCCGCCTGATATGCTGCTGCGGGGCTGTCACCACGCGCCACCCCACATGGGTTCGCATGTTTGATAATCGCACAAGCAGGACCGTATGCAGGATCAAATTCCGCAACCAATTCAAATGCTGCATCAGTGTCGTTGATGTTGTTATACGAAAGCTCTTTCCCCTGATGCTGCTGCGCGGTCGCGATAGAGGCACGGATCGTACCGTCAGTATAAAACGCTGCCTGCTGGTGCGGGTTTTCACCATAGCGCAAGGTCTGTGCCAAAGTCCCGGCGACCACACGGCGACGGGGCGTTGCGTCGAGTGCTTTCGCCATCCAACTAGAAATCGCGGCATCATACGCAGCCGTACGACCGTAAGCGGTCAAAGCCATTTGCTGACGGAACGCGAAGTGAGTTTGTCCTGCGTTCGCATCCAATTCTGCCAACACGGCCGCGTAATCCTCAACATCCGTCACCACAGTGACAAACTTATGGTTCTTGGCAGACGACCGGATCATCGCAGGGCCACCGATATCGATATTCTCAATCGTCGTATCGTAGTCCGCACCTGCCGCCACTGTTGCCTCAAACGGATAAAGGTTCACGACCAACAGGTCGATTTCCGGAATGTCATGGTCCTTCATCGCCTGCAGATGCGCATCCGCGTCCCGCAGGGCCAGCAAACCGCCATGCACCTTTGGGTGAAGCGTTTTTACACGGCCATCCATCATTTCGGGAAAGCCGGTCATGTCAGCAACTTCGGTCACCTCTAATCCAGCCTCAGCCAGCGCCTTGGCGGTGCCACCTGTCGACAGCAATTCAACCCCATGCTTGGCAAGACCCTTGGCAAAGTCGATCAACCCCGCTTTGTCGGATACAGAAATCAAAGCACGCTTTAGCGGGTGAAGGTCGGTCATGTCGGGTCCTTTTCAACAGACGCAGAACGGCCATGGTGTACCTTGGCCAGCGTCCAGCGCAGATGCGTTTTCGCATCTGACACCGCCACTGACAGAACAATCTGGTCCGCCGCGCGGGGGGTGATGCGGCCTTGCTCTAAATATACGCTGGGTTCAAGGGTTAGTTGAGCAACACCATCGCCGCGAAACAGCCAAACATCGCCATTTTTCTGCGTCATGGATACTGCGGTGCCATTCAAATCAAGGCTACATTCCACGTCTGGATGCACATGAAACCGCGCCGAAACAGGCACATAGCCCGCCCCGTCCATCGCTTGTCGATTCAATCGTGTGACATTTTTGGGGCCGGCCGCCTCTAAAATATCCTCACCCACCAGTTTCTCACCATTCAGCGAAGTATCCAGTTTTCGGATGTGGGTCAGCCCATGTGTCAACGCATATCCGTCATGGGTCACCTGCACCCGCGTGCCATCAATCGCAGACACACGGATCAATGTCACATCGTTTGGTACATCCAGCAATTGCGCCGCTGCCCCGCGCGATCCGGGCGCAAAACGGGACGATGACATGCCATCGATCCCCAACGTCGAATGGGACGGGGTCGCCCGCCCTGCCAAACGCCAATTGTCCCCAAAACTGACCCCTGATCCACAGCTTACGATCAAAGGAAATTTGCCCGACGTCAGTTCAACTGCCGCAGTCGACGCATGGGCGGCAAAGCTGGCCCGCCCCTTCGGTGGCGCTGCTGCATCCATAATCAAGGTCACTGATCCCGCTGTCACCCGAATATACCCCATCGCTGTTTCACGCGGGGCAGTTGCGCGAACACCAGACTGAGCGAGTGCTTCGTCCAAACGCCCTTCGACACCACGCCCGCCGCCATGGAACCGCGTTAAATGGCCGTTGCCATGGCGTAACAGACGCAAGGTCGGGGCGATACGTTTGAGTGCATCAGACAGTTGTTTTGGAATCGTAAGATCGTCCCGTTTCAAGGCGATACTGGCCCAATTCAACAAGGTGAAAATTTCCAAAAGTTCTTCAGGGTTTCGACTCGCAATTGCCCCGTCAGGATTGATTTCAGTCGCACAGCTTTCAGCCAACGCACTCAACATTGGTTTGGTATATTTTCCCAAGCCCTCAACCGTCAAGCTGGCGTATAAGGCACCCGCCAGCGCCTCAAAACGGGGCAACCCAACCGCGGCATCCGACCAATGACCCGCCACGTACCTTGTATGCTGACCCAGCGCAGTAAAATATGCATCGCCCTGTTCTTTGGACGTTTGACCCAGCAGGAAAATTCCGTGGTGTATCCAACGGATCAAGCGCCGTGCCGCAAGATCAACCTGCCAACCGGGACCATTGCCTGTACGGTATGCCTTGATCCACGTTAGCACCCAAGATTGTGCCATTAACCGCGCTTGGGCAGATCCGACAGCAGCAAGGTCATCCAACCATAAAAACCCGTGTAGATCGTTCGCGAACCCCTGTGTTGGCAGCTCAAACGCCCACAAATCGCCCGCTTTGAGTTCAACAATATGCCCTGTGAACTGAATATTCCCCGCTAGCAACTGACGTCCCCGCGCATACGATCCAATCGTGCGCGGTTCTGGTTGACTGACAAAGCCTTTTGGCATGGCACCGCGTGCCGCCCGACGCACACGCCAGCGATTAAACGCACCCAAAGTCTGTAAATCAGATCGCGCCATGGCCTGCAGAAGCCCCTTAATTCCTGAGTAGGATAAGGCCGCAACTGCGGGGTGTCACGTGTGATTTTAGGCGTCGGCGCGGTTTAGCTTTGCCAGATAGAACCCGTCCATGCCGCCATGTTCAGCCCAGTAATCTGGGCGCAAACGAACGCCGCCTTCGATGGTGACCCAAGCCGGGTCAATGCCCGTCGGTAGAGCAGTATCCACCGTGAAATCCTTATTCTTCGCAAGGAATTCTTCGATATGAACTTCGCCCTCGTCGGGGATCAACGAACAGGTACAGAACACAATCGACCCACCCGGCTTTACCAAAGACGCGGCCTTCTTCAACATCTTCCGCTGAAGTACGATCAATTCGTGGATACCCGTTCCGTCTTTTGCAAACGGCAGGTCAGGGTGCCGACGAATTGTCCCCGTGGCCGAACACGGCGCATCCAGCAGAACCACATCATACTGGTCATCCGGCAATGCAAAGATATCCGCCTGAACCACATCCGCATCCAGATTGGTGCGTTCAAGGTTCTGCTTCACACGTTCCAAACGGTGCTTGTTCAGATCAACGGCAGTGACCGCAGCACCCGTTGTCGCCAGCTGCATGGTTTTACCACCGGGTGCCGCACACAGGTCCAAAACAGTCTGATCGGCAGACGCACCGGCCCAAGTCGCAGCGAAGGTCGCGGCAGCATCCTGCACCCACCATTCGCCGTCATCATAGCCCGCCATCTTGGTAACTTGACCACCCTCTAGCCGGACTGAGCCGTTAGGAAGCAGAGTACCACCCAGCTTTTCGGCCCAACCTTCGGGATCGGACTTCACCGTCACATCCAAGGGCGCGCCCTTCATGTGGGCGGTCTCGATCAACATGATCGGGCCATTCCCGAACGCGGCCATCAGCGGCTGACGCAACCATTTCGGCAAGGTTGGCACAGGGGATTTGTCCCATTTGCCCTCACCATCCGCGACGGCCTTGCGCAGAACGGCGTTAATCAAACCCTTCAAAGGACGGGTCCGTGACGCAGATGCCGCCATGTTTACCAAGTCATTGGTCAATGCATGGATCGGGGCCTTTAGCGCCAGAACCTCAACCACGCCAAGGCGCAGCATGTTCTGAATAGCCTCTGGTGGACGTTTCGAAAGATGCGGTTTCAGTAACTTATCCGCCCGTCCTGCATACCGCAGAGTCGTCGTCGCCAACCGCAAAGCACGGGCACGATCAGCGGGTTCCAGTTCTAGATACTTGTCCTTGCCCGTCAATTCAGCCAGCGTCATGCGCTCGTCGGTGACGCCGTTCAACAGCCAGACCGCGATGAAGCGGGCTGGGGTCACTTTGTATCGTTCACTGTTGGCCATTCGGGCAGTCCTTGTCGTGGCGGAAAAGGCGCGTATATCAGGACCATGGACAATGACAAGAAACCAGACCTGCCCGCCGCCGCCATTCGTGCACTGGCCGAGGCAGAAGAACGCCGCGCCAAAGACGAAGGCGTGAAATTACCGACCGAATTGGGTGGTCGCGATGGCCCTGAACCCGTGCGATACGGGGATTGGGAAAACAAAGGGCTGGCCGTCGATTTCTAAGGTTACTTCAACCGGAAATCAGCGCTGTCCCCCGCCCCTTGGTCGGTCGTGAATCGCATGCGGTTTGATCCGTTGTATTCGACCAACTGGCAATTGTACTCAATCTCGCGCGAACCCCATTTCATGTCGCGGCAGAAATAGCCGTCGTTCCATGACCATGATCCAGTGATTGGGCTGCCAACGGCTTTGCCTGTGATCGTGCCATTTTGCTGCACGTTCAAGGACAGGCCGTATAGGAAAATGCTCAAAGATTTGCCTTCAATCAGGCTGCGAAACTGCGCCTCGTCCTTCACTGCAGTATAGGCAAATACGGGCGACGCCATCATAGCAAATAAAGCAACCAAAACAGACTTACGCATGGGGGATCCTTCCGAATTCTCATCATACTTACGTGTGTGACTCCAAAATGGTTTCAAATCAGGTGCGCGGGTGTTTGCTTACAGGCCCAACACATCCAGCATATCATACTGACCCGGCTTCTGATCCTGCCCCCACAACGCGGCCTTCAAAGCACCACGGGCAAAGATGCGGCGGTCGGTGGCCATGTGCCGTAGAATGATACGTTCACCAGCGGCAGCAAACATCACGTCATGTTCGCCTACGATGTCGCCACCACGGATGGCCGTAAAACCAATGTCGCCGCGTTTCCGTGCACCTGTGATCCCGTCACGTCCACTATCGCGCACATCATTCAAGTTCACACCACGCCCTTCGGCAGCGGCTTCGCCCAGCATCAAAGCCGTGCCAGAAGGTGCGTCCACCTTGTGATGGTGATGCGCCTCAATCACTTCGATATCAAAGTCCTCGTCCAATGCAGCGGCAACCTTTTTCGTCAACTGAGTCAACAGGTTAACACCCAAAGACATATTCCCTGCACGCACAATCACGGCATGACGGCTGGCAGGGTCCAGTTGCGCAATTTCATCATCATTCATCCCAGTGGTGCCGATGACATGCACAGCACGAGCCTGTGCGGCCAGCTTAGAAAACGCGATAGTGGCGGCAGGGGCGGTGAAGTCGATCACCGCTTGGGCCTTGGAAAATGCTTCTAATGCGTCAGACGTCACAGTCACACCGGTTGCAACACCACCCATGGCGACACCCACGTCCTGACCAACCCAATCATGACCTTCACGTTCGACCGCACCGACCAGTTCTGCCTTGTCGGATTCCGCAATCGTCTGGATCAACATTTGGCCCATACGGCCCGACGCGCCGGTTACTACGATTCCAACAGACATGGCATTTCCCCTTTGATTGCACCTTATGTGCCGCAAATGGATAGGGAAGCGCAACTTCCCCATTTCATCTGGCCGCATACGCCCCTACATAGCCCCCATGGCAAAGAACAGATTTAGTGAGGGCAGCGGCCCGTCCCAACGACAATTGCGTGTCGGCGAATTGATCCGCCGCACCCTGTCGTCCATCCTGATGCAAGGCGACATTCACGACCCCGACCTGAACCGCATGTCGATCACAGTGTCCGAGGTTTCGGTGTCCGCCGACCTGAAAATCGCAACCGTGTACGTGATGCCCCTTGGCGGCAAAAACTATGACGAAGCGATTGAGCGTTTGGCGAAAAACAAAGGCGAAATGCGCCGGTTGATCGGGCGGAAAGCGGCGTTGAAACATACGCCTGATTTCCGGTTCCGCATTGATGAAACGTTCGACCGTATGGACCAAACCCGTGCGATGTTTGCGCAGCCAGAGGTGAAGCGTGATCTGGAGGATTAGTCTGTTTCTGATCTGGCTGTCATCGCCCGCTTGGGCGGTGGAGTGTGCGGATCGGGAATTTGATCGAATCTCTTTTACGGTGTGCGAAGTTGGTAATGCAGCCACCCCGCCAAGGCTGTTTTTAAAGCATTCATCTGGCACGGTTTACGGGCATTTTGGTGCACTTCCGGGCAACGTGACATTCGCAATGAATGCGGGGATGTATCACGCAGATCGTGCGCCCGTTGGTCACTATATTGAGGACGGAGTCGAGGCGATGCGGGTGATTCCGAAC
>JBMZCY010000007.1:11570-23138 GCA_049613825.1 Planktomarina sp. | reverse complement strand
GCGTGGTTTGATGTTTGCAGGTCCCATCCGGGACGCTGCGGTTTATGCCTGCGGCGCGAGTTTTTGTAGAATGGAATTTTGAATATATTTGAACATAGTTCATTTTATGGTTGATATGTGAACTATGTTCAAATATGTGCATGAACATAGTTCAATTTTGGAGATGTAAGATGAACAAGACGATTTTGGCTTTGGCAGCTGTTGGAACACTTTTGGCGGCCTGTGATGTGACACATCCGGTGGCCGTTGTTGGGAATGGCACTGTTTTCAAAGGGACCGCCACTGCATCCATGTTAGAGGGCGGTTGGTTTCAGGCAACAAACGGTGCGATCAGTTGCAGTGGACGATTTGTGTTAACGCCCGAACCAAAGACGGTGACATTTCCTGTGTCCTGCACCAATGGTCTTAGCGGCATTGGGACCGCCACTTATACAACGCCAACCCAAGGGGGCGGGGACGTGGTTATGCAAGATGGTAGTAAATGGAAGTTCATCTTCGGGCGTCAGGCGTTAGGGCTTTAACGTTGCCCCCAGCGGTCCTTGAAGATTAAGTCGTCCAGTTTTAACCGTTCGCGCCATCCCTTGGCCTGCAGTTCGGGTTCTTCGTACAGCTGGTCGACATATCCCACGCAGAGGTACGCAACGATGTCGATATCTTGCGGGATATCAAGGATTGGTTTTACGTCGTCATCATTGAAGATGCTGACCCAGCCTACGCCGATGCCTTCGGCGCGGGCTGCCAGCCAGAAGTTTTGCACGGCGCAAACGGAGGAATAGACATCCATTTGTGGGTTGTGTGTCCGACCTAGGACCACATCGCCACCACGGCTGCGGTCGCAGGTGATGACCACACCAAGGGGAGCCTTGCGGATACCTTCCAGTTTCAAAGACTGGTAGGTTTCTTTGCGTTCCCCATCGAACATATTGGCGGCTTCGGCGTTGGCTTTGTCGAATGCCTGCCAGACGTTTTGGCGGGTGTCGGTGTCTTCGACAAGTAGGAAATTCCAAGGCTGCATGAACCCGACAGACGGGGCGTGATGGGCTGCGGTTAGCAGGCGGGTCAGGACATCGTGTGGAATTGGATCAGGTTTGAACTGATCCCGCACATCACGGCGCGTGAAAATTGCGCGGTAAACGGCATCGCGGTCATCGTCGGAAAAAGGGGCAGCGGGGGCAAGATCGGTCATAGACCTGTGGTGACCTGCCCGCCGCGTATCTGCAACTGATTTATTATTCTGCGGCGATGTCTTTTGGATCGGCCAGTTCAACAATGTCGAACATAATGCGGTTCAACTCAAAGTCTTTTGGGGTGTAGACCTTGGCCACGCCCATACCGCGCAGACGTTCCGCATCGTCGTCAGGGATAATCCCGCCAACGACCACAGGAATGTGCATCAGGTCTGCCGCTTTCATCTTCGCCATCAAGTCTTCGACCAACGGGATATGAGAGCCGGAGAGGATGGAAAGGCCAACAACATGCGCCTTGTCCTTCAATGCGGATTCGATGATTTCGTCTGGGGTCAGGCGGATGCCAGCATAGGTGATGTCCATGCCGCAATCGCGTGCGCGCGCCGCGATTTGTTCTGCGCCGTTGGAATGACCATCGAGGCCGGGTTTGCCCATCAGGAACTTCAGCTTGCGACCCAGTTTGTCGCTGACCGTGGACACTGCATCGCGAATGTCGTCCAAGCCTTCGGTGCGGTTGGAGGGGGCGGAGGAGACTCCGGTCGGGCCACGGTATTGGCCGAAGGCCGCGCGAACCACGGCGCCCCATTCGCCTGTGGTCGCACCCGCCTTTGCAGCCTTGATGGACGATGTCATGATGTTGGTGCCGTCTTTGGCAGCGGCGCGAACTTCGGCCAAGGCTTGTTGTACCGCGGCCTCATCACGCTGGGCTTTCCAGGCGTTCAGGTTGGCGATTTGTTCAACCTCGACCGCTGGATCGACGACCATGATCGCATCTTCGCCGGATGTCAGTGGGGATGGTTCGCCATTTTGGAATTTGTTCACGCCCACAACCGTGGTCGCACCTTGTTCGATGTTGCCGATACGGTCTGCGTTCGCTTCGACCAAGCGGGACTTCATGTATTCAATGGCATCTACTGCACCGCCCATGCCGTCGATGGCCGCCAGTTCTGCGCGGGTGCCTGCCTTTAGTTCTTCGACTTTGCGGTCCACGGCGGGGTTGCCGTCGAACAGATCGTCGTATTCCAGCAGGTCGGTTTCCATTGCCATAATCTGTTGCATGCGCAGCGACCATTGTTGGTCCCATGGGCGTGGCAGGCCGAGGGCTTCGTTCCATGCGGGCAGCTGCACCGCGCGGGCGCGGGCGTTTTTGGACAGTGTCACAGCCAGCATTTCGATCAGGATGCGGTAGACGTTGTTTTCCGGCTGTTGTTCCGTCAGGCCCAGCGAGTTCACTTGGACCCCATACCTGAAGCGACGGAATTTCGGGTCTTCGACGCCATAACGTTCTTGGCAAATTTCATCCCACAGGTCGACAAAGGCGCGCATTTTGCACATCTCGGTCACGAAGCGGATGCCAGCATTTACGAAGAACGAAATGCGGCCGACCATCTGGGGGAAATGTTCAGCAGGGACTTTGCCTTTCAGGTCGTCTAACACGGCGCAGGCAGTGGCGAGGGCGAAGGACAGTTCTTGTTCCGGTGTCGCACCTGCCTCTTGCAGGTGATAGGAACAGATGTTCATCGGGTTCCATTTGGGCAGGTGTTCGCGGGTGTAGGCCGCAACGTCCGTGATCATCCGCATGGATGGTTTCGGTGGGCAAATGTATGTGCCGCGCGACAGGTATTCTTTGATCAGATCGTTTTGCACAGTGCCTTGCAGGGTGGAAATCTCTGCACCCTGTTCTTCGGCCACTGCGATGTACAAGGATAACAGCCAAGGCGCCGTGGCGTTGATGGTCATAGACGTGTTCATTTGGTCCAGCGGGATATCGTTGAACAAAGTGCGCATGTCGCCAAGGTGGGACACTGGCACACCAACTTTGCCAACTTCACCACGTGATAGTTCGTGATCAGAATCGTAACCTGTCTGCGTTGGTAAATCGAATGCAACGGACAAACCTGTCTGACCTTTGGCCAAGTTGCTGCGGTACAGCGCGTTTGAAGCGGTTGCAGTGGAATGGCCTGCGTATGTTCTGAACAACCAAGGACGGTCTTTGTTAACTTCAGCCATGAGGTACCCCTTTGAATCCGAATTGCGCAACAATGTTACGCTGTGATGCCTAATGGCGGAATAAAAACACTCTGTCAATTCGCTGCATTGCGGCATAGGCAAAAGTGGATTGCAAGCGCAAAAGCCGTTAAGGGTGCCATTATGACGACAGAAATTACAATTCCACTTTGGCTGTTGGTTCTTGTTTTGGCGTTTGCGGCCATCACTGTGGCCAGCCATTTTTTGTTCCCGTCCGTGCGCTGGTTTTTCCGGCGTCGGGCACAGCGGGTGGTGGCGAAGTTAAACGAACGTCTTGAGCGCCCGATAGAACCGTTCAAACTGGCGAAACGCCACGATATGATCCAACGGCTGGTGTATCATTCTGACGTGATGGAAGCGGTCACGCAGTATGCTGCTGAAGAAGGCGTTCCTGAAGACGTCGCCTTTGAAAAAGCGCAATATTATGCGCGTGAAATTGTGCCTTCGTTCAGTGCAACAGGGTATTTCGGGATCGGCACGCGGGCGGCGAAGTTTATTTCCCAAGCGTTTTACCGTGTCCGCATGGGGCATGAAGACGAAGCGCTGAAAGATGTCGATCCAGACGCGACCGTGGTGTTCGTGATGAACCACCGATCTAATATGGATTATGTTTTGGTCACCCATCTTGCCGCGAACCGGTCCGCGCTGTCTTACGCCGTGGGCGAATGGGCGCGGGTCTGGCCGTTGTCGCGGTTCATTCAATCCATGGGGGCATACTTCATCCGTCGCAAATCACGTGGGATTTTGTATCGCCGTGTGTTGGCGCGTTACGTGCAAATGGCAACCGAAGGTGGCGTGACACAAGCGGTGTTCCCTGAAGGTGGATTAAGCTTGACGGGCGATCTGGCGGAACCAAAGGTGGGTTTGTTGGCCTACGTCATCGGGGCCTACACGCCGGGTGGGCGTGACGTGGTTTTTGTACCTGTTGCTGTGAACTATGATCGGGTTCTTGAGGATAACATTTTGATTGCTGCTGGTGAACGGGGCGATCGTCGGTTCGGGGCCAAAAGTTCGGTTCTGATTAAATTCTGGATGCGGCATATGTGGCAGCGGTTGCGTGGGAGGTATCATAAATTCGGCTATGCTGCTGCGTCGTTTGGCAAGCCGCTGTCGCTGTCTGAATGGCATGAGGACCATGGGACAACCGACCCGATGAAGGTTGCGCAGAATCTGATGGGCCGGATCGGGTCCGTGATGCCTGTTCTGCCTGTGCCTTTGGTGGCCAGTTTTCTTGTCGATCAAAGAACATGGGATCGCATCGATCTGGAGGCAAAGGCCCTAGAGAAAGTCGCAACATTGGAAGGTGGCTATGTCCACATTCCACGCGATGATTTCGGCTATGCGCTGGATTATGGGCTGCGGAATCTGGCAGAACGTGGGGTCATTTCCATGGCTGACAACCAGATCACCGTGACCGAAGGGCAAGCGCATTTGTTGCAATACTATGCCGCCAGCCTAAACCATTTGGTTAAAAAGTCTGATGCGACATAAAATTACAAAATATACCCTTTTGATATTGCTTTGTTGCGTAGTGAGTCATAACTGTGCATCAGCAGCAACATTCTGCACTGCAGAAATTTTTGAAAGGGACACCTGTAATGGCACTTGATGCAACTTCACCGTTGGCACTGTACGACGCATCTCAGAAAGATTTGTATGAGATTGGTGAAATGCCACCTTTGGGTCATGTGCCAAAGCAGATGCACACGTGGGCCATCCGTCGTGAACGCCATGGTGAGCCTGAGCAGGCGATGCTGAAAGAAGTTCTGGATGTGCCAGAGGTCGATGCCGATCAGGTACTGGTTTTGGTCATGGCCGCAGGCATTAACTATAATGGTGTATGGGCCGGCCTTGGCGTTCCGATTTCCCCGTTCGATGGTCACAAACAACCATATCACATTGCCGGTTCTGATGCGTCCGGCATCGTTTGGGCGGTAGGCGAACGTGTCACCCGTTGGAAAGTGGGCGACGAAGTTGTCATCCATTGCAACCAAGACAATGGCGATGACGAAGAATGTAATGGCGGCGACCCGATGTTCTCGACCAGCCAGAAAATCTGGGGGTATGAAACTCCCGACGGATCATTCGCGCAGTTCACGGCCGTGCAGCAGCAGCAATTGATGCGTCGCCCCGAACACCTGACTTGGGAAGAAAGTGCCTGCTATACACTAACACTGGCAACGGCTTACCGCATGTTGTTCGGCCACGCGCCGCATGACTTGAAGCCGGGCCAGACTGTTCTGGTTTGGGGGGCTTCCGGTGGTCTTGGATCCTATGCGATCCAACTGGCGAAAGCGGCAGGGGCGCATGCGATTGGTGTGATTTCTGACGAATCCAAACGTGATTTTGTGATGGGACTGGGTGCCAAGGGCGTGTTGAACCGCAAAGATTTCAACTGCTGGGGCCAACTGCCCACCGTGAATACACCGGAATATGCGGCATGGTTTAAAGAAGCGCGCAAGTTCGGTGCCGCGATCTGGGAAATCACAGGCAAGGGCAATAATGTTGACATGGTGTTCGAACATCCGGGTGAAAGCACATTCCCAGTGTCGACGCTGGTTTGTAAAAAGGGTGGCATGGTTGTTATCTGCGCAGGCACGACCGGCTTTAACCTGACCTTGGACGTGCGTTATATGTGGATGCATCAGAAACGTTTGCAGGGGTCACACTTTGCGCACCTGAAGCAAGCGTCCGCCGCGAACAACTTGATGCGTGAGGGCGTGTTGGACCCGTGCATGTCTGAATGTTTTAGCTGGAATGATATGGCAAAAGCACACACCAAAATGCTGCGGAATGAACATTTGCCGGGCAACATGGCCGTTTTGGTGCAGGCCCCAAAAACAGGTCTGCGCACGATTGAGGAATCACTAAAGGCGATGTCGGCGTCTTAACAGACTGCGGTTAACGCTTGATTCTCTGCTGCACCGCGTCTGTTTTCAGGCGCGGTGTTTGCTTTTAGGGACTTGCAAAATCCCCCCTCACTATTTCTGGGGAGGGCGAAACAGCGAATTTTTTATCAATTTTACCTAGGCTAAGGTGTTTCTTAAGTTCTTATTAACTAAATTATCGCGAGGTATCCCATGACTCACACTTGGATTTTAGACGTGCTTACGGATCTGAAAGCTTTTGCTTTGAAGAACGATTTACCCGTTCTGTCAGGGCAGTTGGATCAAGCATCCATTGTCGCTTCGGCAGAAATCGCGTCCAAAACCCAGAGTCGTCAACGGGAAAACACGGGATGGACGCATGGCGAAATGGCGCGAACAGTTTCTGGAGGATTTGGATCAAGCTAATGAACTGGCTGATCTGCAAGTTGCCAGCGAAAGGTTGCGGGATCACCTGAAGGTCGATCACGTGGTCTATCATTGGGTGTCAGCATCCGGCGAACAATACGGATGCGGAACCTATGATCCGGTCTGGGTTGAACGATATTTAGAACAAGAATATCTGCGCGTTGATCCGGTTGTTTTAGGGTGTTTCCAGCGGTTTCACCCCGTGGATTGGAAGCAGCTTGATTGGTCCAGCAAATCCGCACGGGCGTTCCGTAAAGATGCGGCCAGCTTTGGTTTGGGCAGTCAGGGGTATTCTGTTCCCATTCGCGGACCGCAGGGTCAGTTTGCAATGTTTACTGTAAACCACGCGGCAGATGATGACGATTGGAAGTCCTTCATTGATGCGCAGCATCGTGAACTTATCCTGATCGCCCACAGCTTCAATCAAAAGGCTTTGGAATTTGAAGGGGCGGAAAATACCGGTCCGAGCAAGGCACTTAGCCCGCGTGAAGTTGATGCGATGACCTTGCTTGCTGCGGGATACAACCGCGCCCAAGTTGCGAATGAGTTATCGATTTCAGAACATACTTTGCGGGTTTATATCGAAAGTGCGCGGTTCAAATTGGGGGCGATGAACACCACCCACGCGGTTGCAACGGCGATGAATCAGGGGCTGATTGTGGTCTGAATTAACCATGTAGCGAACGGTCGAATGAACAAATCCTGACGATACAGTGCATTTGACTCAGATTTTAGTAATAGTGTTCACATAATGTTCCTCGATCCAACTGATTGAGGTTCCCAATGATCCATTTTCTATACGCCGACCAACTGAACGATTACCCTGAATTGCGTGACAGCATGTTTCGGGACCGCGCCACACAGTTCAAAGAACGTATGGGATGGGACGTGTCGGTCGATGAAAACGGATTTGAGCAGGACCAATACGATGTGTTGTGCCCGTTATACGTGATCGCGGCAGATGAAAATGGCCGTCACATGGGATCCATGCGCCTGCTACCCACCACAGGTCGGACGATGGTTAATGAACATTTCACCAATGTGATCGGCGGCGGCACCGTTGTCAGCCCGTTTATCTGGGAATGCACGCGGTTCTGCCTTGGCACGGGTGGTAAGCCAGCAACGGCTGCACTGTTGATGCTGGCGGGCGGGCAAGTACTAAAGGGTCTCGATATCACCAGCTTTGTCGGCGTTTTTGACGCCCCGATGTTACGGATTTATTCGGCCATTGGGTCCTCACCCGACATCCTTGGCACTCAAGATGATATCAGTGTCGGCTTGTGGAATTTCACGGATGACGCACAGGCAAAGATCGCCCGCAGGGCCCGCACCACGCCGGAACAAGTGACAACATGGTTTGAACGTGATTTTCAGCAAAACGGCATGGCGCAATCCGCTTAAATTGCTGGCCCACGGGGGGGCGCACCGTTAGAGTCCCCCCATGAATGTTCCCATTACGTTTTCCGAAGATCAGGCCGAAGCCTTTGACACGATTTCAGATATTCTGAAATCTGCTGGCATTGATATGGATGACAGCCTGCTGTTGCCCCCCGGCGCCGGCAAGGACAGTGTGGCGGCTGTCTTGGGGAAGGCCGGATCGGGTAAGACCTTGCTGTTGGCCAAACTGTACGAACACCTGCGCGATGCGGGTGTTGATATTATTTCCGGTGACTATGAAGATAAAAAACGCAAAGACCGCCGGACCCTCGCCATCCTGGCCCCCACAAACAAAGCCGCCAGCGTTCTGCGCAATCGTGGCGTGCCTGCCACGACGATCCACCGTATTTTGTACACACCGATGTATGACCCCGAATACGAAAAGATCGCTGAATGGTTGATGGGCAATGGGGATCGGCCCGAAATTGACGAAATCCCTGATTTAGCTTTGGACCGTGCCGAGGCTTATTTCCGCAAGAACCCCTCGGTTCCCGGTGCGTTGGCCGCTGCGGGGTTGCGGGGATCGGACTTCATCACAGGTTGGAAACGCCGTGAAGAACCGTTGGACATTGGCTTTGTCGACGAAAGTTCGATGCTGGATGACAAGCAGTTTGAGGATTTGAAAGAGATTTTTCCAACCCTGATCCTGTTCGGTGACCCCGCCCAGCTGGCCCCCGTAAACCAGTCAGGTAGCATGGTGTTTGAGACTTTGCCCAAAGGCCGCCAGTTGATCCTGAACCGCGTGCACCGCCAAGATGCAGGCAATCCGATCCTTGATCTGGCCCACGCGCTGTCCGATCCGCAGCTGGATTTTTACAGTTTTGAACAAATGATCACCGAAGCTGCGGCGAAGGATGATCGTGTGGTGATTGCCCAACGGGTTGAGGCATCTTTGATGTCCCGTTCCCCCTGTTTGGTTTGGCGGAATGCCGCGCGCATTCGGTTGATTACTGCTTTCCGAAACGCCTATGATGCGCCGGATATTGAATTGCTGGAAGGTGAACCGCTGATCTGTGACGGGATCGAACTTCCCATGAAACACCGTAAGAAGCGGCTGGATTTAGAGGCGCGTGGTTTGATCAAAGGGGCGCAAGTGGTCTACCTCGGCCCCGGTCGCAAGCCTGGTTTTTCGCGGCTGCATGTTATGGGTGCCGAAGACCCGCAAGTGTCTGCGGCCTCGATCGTGAAGATCGAAAAGCCTGACGAAGAAGAACCGTTTATTCCTTTTGCCGCCCGCATGGGTGCCACGTTTCTGCATGGCGCAGCGGTGACGATTCACAAAGCGCAAGGATCGCAATGGGATACAGTGCAAGTTTTCGCGCCTGATATCTACGCCGCATCCCGTGCGAACAGGACCGAAGCTGGAATTCAGCTTTGGAAACGGTTGGCTTATGTGGCGATCACCCGTGCTGAAAACCGTCTGATGTGGGTCGTGCGCAATCGTTTGGCAAAACCGACCGAACCGTTGATGACCACCGATCTACGCACAGCACCAGTGGCGTTGGAATTGACGCGCGAATTCGATGACGAAGGGGAGGGGTTCTTGTGAAAACAGTCTTAATTACGGGGGCGTCCCAAGGAATCGGTGCAGCAACTGCTGAAGTATTCTGGGATGCAGGATGGCATGTGGGTCTGTTGGCTCGGAATGCGGCTGCGTTGACAGATTTGGCACAAGGCCGTGCGGCGACTGTGTTGGCCTGTGATGTGACTGATCCGGATCAAGTTTCTGATGCGGTTGGGGCATTTGTGAATGCTGCAGGGCGCTTGGATGTTGTTTTTGGCCCGCAAGGAACAATCGATACGATCGAATATGCTGCTTGGCGTCAGGTCATGGATGTAAACTTGAACGGAATGTTCTTGGTGGCGCAAGCGGCGTTTGCCCAGATGCGTTCGCAGACCCCGATGGGCGGGCGTATTATCAACAACGGATCTATTTCAGCCCACAGTCCGCGTGAAGGATCGGTATGCTATACGGCCTCAAAACATGCAATTACGGGGCTGACCAAATGCTTGTCACTGGATGGTCGTCCGTTCGATATTGCGTGTGGTCAAATTGATATTGGCAATGCCCGCACGGATATGGTGCTGGATTTGGAACAGCGCCGCGCAGATGCTGGTCTTGACGCGCTGCCCGCGATGGATGTTGCTGTTGCGGCGAAGGCTGTGTTGCATATGGCAGAACTGCCGGCCGAAGCGAATGTGCAGCAGATGACAGTGATGGCCACCAAAATGCCGTTGGTTGGGCGGGGATAGAACAAGGCGTTTCTAAACGCCTTGTTCGCGCACTTTGCTAAAGGCGTGTCTCAATCGCGGCCCAGATTGCACCTGCAACATTCACACCATCGAACCGTTCCAGTTCCTGAATACCTGTTGGTGAGGTGACGTTGATCTCAGTCAGGTAATCGCCGATCACATCAATCCCGACAAAGACTTGTCCCTTTTCCTTCAACAGTGGACCAATCGCAGCACAGATTTCACGGTCGCGGTCTGTCAATGCAACCTTCTCTGGCCGTCCACCAACATGCATGTTGGACCGTGTTTCCCCAGAAGCTGGCACACGGTTGATGGCACCCACAGGTTCCCCGTCCACAAGGATCACGCGTTTGTCGCCGTTGCTGACGTCAGGCAGGAATTTCTGGATGATCAGTGGTTCGGTATTGATGCCAGTAAATAGTTCATGCAGCGATGCGATGTTGCGGTCATCCGGCGTCAGACGAAAGACACCCGCACCGCCATTGCCGTACAAAGGCTTGATAATCACGTCCTTATGTTCCGCGCGAAACGCCTTCAGCGTATCCAGATCACGCGCGATTGTGGTGGGTGGGATCAGATCGGGGAATTGTAGCATCAGCAGTTTTTCCGGGTAATTCCGTACCCAAAAAGGATCGTTCACAACCAGCGTATCTTTGGCAACAAGATCCAGCATATGGGTTGTTGTAATGTATCCCATGTCAAACGGTGGATCCTGACGCAGCCAGATTACATCAAAGGCATTTAGATCAAGTGTCTCAAATTCCCCAAGATCGACATGATTGCCGACCTCACGACGCAACACCATTTGACGTCCTTTCGCCGTGACGCGGCCATTTTCAACGGCCAACATATCTGGGGTGTAGTAGTATAGTTCATACCCCAATTCCTGCGCTTCAACCGCGAGGCGGAAACTGGAGTCGGCTGAAATATCAACACCTTCAATCGGGTCCATTTGAAATGCAACGCGGCGGGCCATGGGACAATCCTTGTTCTGGTTCGTCCGTAGATGGCACCCATTGGGCAGTGCTTCAAGCTGTAGGGATCAAGCGAAAGCGTTTTCCACAATTTGAACACGACCGACCGCGTCTACCAAACCAACATCGAAACGCACATTTGTCTGTTGATCAAAGCCATGTGCGGCAAGATAGGCTTCTGCAGTGCGGTACAGGCGGCGTTGTTTTGCGGGTGTGATCCGTTCCATGGCAGTATCATGTGTTTTTGATTGCTTAACTTCACAAAAAACGATGGCATCGTCATCTTGTAGAACCAGATCAATTTCGCCCTCTTTGGTGCACCAACGTGTATTTCGAATGCCATAGCCTGCGTTTGTATAACTGGCGGCGACGGTCGCTTCTGCTGCAAGCCCTGCT
>JBMZCY010000007.1:0-11560 GCA_049613825.1 Planktomarina sp. | reverse complement strand
AGCTTTGTCGTCATCATATCAGCCGTCCTTTTTATCCACGATCAAGGCAAGTGCGCGCTGATACACTTTGCGTCGAGGTAACCCTAACGCACCTGCAACAGAATCAGCAGCATCTTTGACCCTTTGGGTTAACAGCGCATTTACAAGCATGGCGTCCATATCTTGTGCTTCGGCTTCACGCGCGACCTTTGGGGCAATAGTCAGGACTATTTCCCCACGTGGGGGGGTTGCTGTTATCTCCGCCTGCAATTCGGAAATTGATGCACGAAAAACGGTCTCGAATTTTTTCGTCATTTCGCGACACATCGCAACTTGATGGTTCGGTCCAAGGGTGTCGGACAAATCTTCCAGCACCGCAGGCAACCGTTTTGCAGTTTCATAAATTACAACAGTTGCAGGAACCTGAAACAGATCGGCCATCGCCGTCCTACGCGCGGCTTTGGAAGGGGGAAGAAATCCTGCAAACAAAAACCGATCTGTCGGCAGGCCGGACAAGACCATTGCATTCACAACCGCACTGGGTCCCGGCGCAGAGGTTACCATATGCCCGTCAGCCTGCATGGATTGCACCAGTTGATATCCGGGATCAGCAATTAGTGGTGTGCCTGCCTCGGATACATAGGCCACGGATTGTCCGCTTGCCACGGCGGCGACCAATCTGTCCCTGTCCCGTGCTGAAGAATGGTCATGGTAGGCCCAAATTTTGCGACCATGTAATGCAATACCATGGATATCCATCAAACGTCGTGCAGTGCGCGTGTCTTCTGCGGCCAGAACATCGGCTGTGGCCAGAATATCCAACGCGCGTAGCGTTATATCACGGGCGGACCCGATGGGCGTTGCGACAAGATACAGGCCTGAGGGAAGGGGGGAATGATCGCTTGTGTTCACCTCTGGCCCCTTTTTGACGGATCGCGTATGACAGCACATAATGTATCAGAAGTTTAGTGTGTCCGAAGGGAAGTTACCATGGGTTTGAAGGTATTAAAGATGATGGCATCGACCAAGCGTTGGGCCATTGCATCGTCGCTGTTGTTGGCTGCGGCCTGCGTAAATGTGGATGGTATCCAAAACCAGATTAACAGTGTTGGCAATGCTGTAACAGGTGGCGGCAGCAAGTCTGCAACGGTTGCGTTGTTGTTGCCTTACAGCGATTCCAACGCTGGTGTTCAGGCATTGTCGCGCAGTGCTGAAAATGCGGCACGTCTGGCATTGGCCGGTGTCGCAGATAATGTGACCATCGAATTGAAGGTCTATGACACCCAAGGTAGCCCAACCACCGCCGCATCAGTCGCGACCCAAGCAGTTGCCGAAGGCGCAGACGTGATTGTTGGTCCCTTGTTTGCAGAAGCGGCCATTGCTGCGGGTAAAGCGGTTCAGCCAAGTGGTGTGAATGTTCTGGCACTGTCGAACAATGTGAATGCCGCTGGCGGGAATGTGTATGTTCTGGGCAATACGTTTGAGAATATCGCGGACCGTCTTGTCAGCTATGCTGGCAGTCAGGGCAAACAGCGTGCGTTGATCGTTCATGCACGGACGTCTGCCGAAGTACAGGGGCGCGATGCATTGCGTCAGGCCTTGTCGGATACAGGTATTTCGTCGGCAACAGCCGGGTATGAATTTTCGCAACAAGCCCTTGTCGAAGCGTCCGGTCGGATTGCAAACTTGGCAAACAACAACGGTGTGGATGTCATGTTCCTAACCGCAAACTATGCAAGTGGATTGTCAACTTTGGCCCAGTTGTTGCCGGAACGTGGCGTCAACCCACAGACAGTTCAGTATGGCGGAACAACCAGCTGGAATGCGCAACCACAGGCATTCCAATTGCCAGGCATTCAAGGCGGTTGGTTCACAATGCCAAGCCAAGCCAAAGAACGCGCCTTTAACAATCGGTTCCAATCCACATATGGCACCGCCCCGCATCCGGTTGCATCCATCGCATTTGACGGCATCGCAGCAGTGGCAGGGTCCCTTGCAGCAGGCGGACGTCAGCCCTTGTCCGGTGCGGGTTTGACGCGATCCCGCGGGTTTGAAGGTGCGACAGGTATTTTCCGCCTTAAATCCAATGGTCGTGTCCAGCGCGGTTTGTCTGTTGCGACGATCCAAGGCAATCAGGTGGTTGTTATTGACAATGCACCATCGTCATTCGGTGGTTTCGGCTCCTGATTGTGACGGAATTGCAACGCCTGCAGACGCCGGATAATTTGATTTGTCCGGCGTCTGACCTTTTCGATACGCTGCGCTTTCAAGATTTGCTACGGGCCGAGGTTTTTGATCGCAAAGTGCTGGTGGCGGCTTTGTTGGATCAACGCAAAACGGCTTTTGCCGTAATTGCATCCGAATTTGCCAAACAGCCCCTCAATTCACGCCCTGCGACATCGGCTTATGTCTACCTCACGGATTGTATTGTTGCGGTGTGCTATGCTGCGGCGCAAAAACTGACGCGGACGGCGACTGGAAAAGACATGTCTGTGATCGCAGTCGGCGGCTATGGCCGTGGCGAAATGGCAGGACATTCGGACGTTGATCTATTGTTCCTTGGCCGCAGTGCTGTTTTCGATGACTTCAGCACGATTGTTGAGGCCACGTTATACCTGCTGTGGGATGTCAAGCTAAAGGTCGGCCACGCGACCCGTACGATCAAAGAATGCATTCAACTGGCCCGTGAAGACTATACCATCCGCACATCCCTGGTTGAGATGCGGCACTTGCTGGGCGATGCGGCTGTCACAGGCATGTTGCATGACCGTTTGTGGAACGATCTGTTCCAGTCCACCGCCGCCGACTTCATCGAAGCCAAATTGGCTGAACGTGACGCCCGCCATACCAAGCAAGGCGGCCAGCGTTACGTCGTTGAACCGAACGTGAAGGAAGGCAAAGGCGGCTTGCGCGATTTGCAGTCGCTGTTCTGGATCGGCAAATATGTGAATGATGTCGGGGACGCGTCTGAGTTGATCGACCAAGGCGTGTTCACAAAAGATGAATTTGACACGTTTGTCGCTGCCGAAGATTTCCTGTGGGCCGTGCGCTGTCATTTGCACCAGATCACCAACCGTGCAACTGACCAGTTGACCTTTGATTTGCAAGTCGAAGTCGCTGACCGGATGGGGTTCAAAGACAAAGGCGGACGCCGCGCGGTTGAGCATTTCATGCAAGCCTATTTTCGCTATGCGACGACAGTGGGTGATCTGACCCGCATCTTCCTGACGGCGATGGAAGCCGCGCATGTGAAGAATGAACCTCGGCTTGCGACGTTTTTCCGGCGCAAGAAGAAGGTGAAAGATCTGTATGTGGTGCGTCAGAACCGGCTTGATGTTGAAAACCCTGATGTGTTCCTTGCGGATGGCCTGAACCTGCTGCGGGTGTTTGAGGAAGGTTTGCGAACCGGCTATCTGGTCCACCCCAATGCAATGCGTTTGGTGTCTGCTAACTTGCATTTGCTTACCAAGGATGTGCGGGAATCCAAGGAAGGCGTAAAGCTGTTTCTTGATCTGTTGTTAAAGCACGGGAATCCGGAACGTGCATTGCGGCGAATGAATGAACTGAACGTGCTGGCCGCTTTTATTCCTGAATTTGAGCCAATTGTCGCGATGATGCAGTTCAACATGTATCACTCCTACACTGTCGACGAACACACGATCCAAACCATTAGCCATCTTGCTCGGATTGAACGCGAAGAACTGGTGGAAGAACTTCCTGTCGCCTCAGGCATTTTGGCGGAAGGGGTGAACCGTAAGGTGCTGTATGTGGCTTTGCTGCTGCATGATATCGGCAAGGGCCGGAAAGAAGATCATTCGATCCTTGGTGCTAAGATTTGCCGGACTGTTGCCCCCCGTTTGGGTTTGAGCAAAGGGGACTCTGAAATTGTCGAATGGTTGGTCCGGCATCATTTGGTCATGTCGGATATGGCGCAGAAACGTGATATTGCTGACCCGCGTACCGTGCGTGATTTTGCCAAAGTTGTGGGGACGGTCAAGCGTTTGAATTTGCTGACGGTTCTAACAGTGTGTGATATTTCCGGCGTGGGACCGGGGGTGTGGAATAACTGGAAAGCCTCGCTTATTCGTGCGCTCTACCGTCAGACCAAGCACGCCTTGGAAGACGGGTTGGAAGATTTCACCCGCCAGAACCGCGGAAATGAAGCAAAGAAAAACCTACGCGATGCGTTGGTCGGGTGGTCGGAAAAGGACCTGCGCCGTGAAACCAACCGCCATTATCCCCCGTATTGGCAAGGGCTGCATGTGACGGCGCATGTGGAATTTGCACGTATGTTGCACGACTTGCCATCAGATGGAATCGAAGTGTCGCTTATCGAAGATGTGGATAGGGACGCAACACGGGCGCAGTTCGCAATGGAAGATCATCCAGGTATCTTTAGCCGTATCACAGGGGCGTTGGCACTGGTCGGGGCGAATATTGTAGATGCGCGGACCTATACGTCCAAAGACGGGTATATGGTTGCGGCGTTCTGGATCCAAGACAGCGAAGGGTCGCCCTATGATCTGCAGCGTGAAACGGGTCTGGAACGGATGATCCACAAAACGCTGAAAGGCCTGATCGTCACCCGCGATGCGATGGTGCAAAAGGACAAGTTGAAGAAGCGTGAAAAACCGTTCCGTGTGCCAACGTCAATCGCCTTCGACAATGATGGTTCGGACATTTATACGATCATCGAAGTCGACACACGTGACCGCACAGGGCTGTTGTATGACCTGACGCGCACGTTGCATTCAATGAATGTGAATGTCAGTTCTGCGGTGATTGCTACATATGGGGAACAAGTCGTGGACACGTTTTATGTGAAAGACATGTTCGGTCTGAAATACCACAACGCAGGCAAACAAGAAAAACTTGAAAACAAACTGCGCGATGCCATTGTGCGCGGTGCTGAACAGGCTTTGGAATGAACCCTATTCGATTGATGCGCGGTTTTGTGACCGTGGGCGCGTGGACCATGATGTCACGCATATTCGGCTTTGCCCGTGATATTATGATCGCCGCGTTTCTTGGCGCTGGGCCGGTGGCCGAGGCATTTTTCCTCGCGTTTTCCCTGCCCAATCTGTTCCGCCGCTTTTTTGCTGAAGGTGCGTTCAACATGGCCTTCGTGCCGATGTTCTCCAAGAAATTACAATCAGGGCTGGGGGCTGAGGATTTCGCGCGGGATGCATTTTCCGGCATGGCATTTCTGCTGACCGTGTTCAGTGTGGTTGCGATGATTGCGATGCCTTGGCTGGTTTGGTTGATGGCCAGCGGGTTTGTCGGCGACGCGCGATTTGATCTGACGGTTCTGTTTGGCCGTATTGCGTTTCCTTATATCTTGTTCATCTCGCTGGCTGCATTGGCATCAGGTGTTTTGAATGCTGCAGGGCATTTCCGAGCTGCTGCTGCGGCCCCCGTATTGCTGAATGTATTGTTTATCTCGGCCATGGTTTTGGGTGGGTTGATGGGCTGGGACATTGGTCTGACGTTGGCTTGGACTGTTCCAATCGGAGGCATTGCACAACTTGCCCTTGTTTGGTGGGCGGCGCGTAACGCTGGCATTTCATTGATCCCCAAACTGCCCTGCATGACGCCCGAACTGAAACGCCTTGCCCTGATCGCGGCCCCTGCGGCACTGGCGGGCGGGGTCGTCCAGATCAACCTGTTGATCGGGCGCAACGTGGCGAGTTACTTTGAGGGTGCAAATGCATGGCTGTATTACGCAGACCGTCTGTACCAACTGCCCTTAGGTGTGGTCGGAATTGCCATCGGGATTGTCCTGTTGCCTGACCTGTCCCGTAAGTTGGCGGCAAATGACACGGCTGGAGGGCGTGAGGCCTTTAACCGAGCTAACGAGATTGCTTTGATCCTGACCGTTCCTTGTGCGGTGGCGCTTGCTGTAATCTCTGGTCCTTTAATTTCTGTGCTATTCGAACGGGGCAGTTTCACGGCCTCTGACACTGCTGCAACGGCTTTGGCTTGCGCGATTTATGGCCTTGGCCTGCCTGCTTTTGTTTTGCAGAAAACCTACCAGCCGCTGTTCTTTGCCCGCGAGGACACGACGTCACCCTTTCGCTATGCGCTGGTTGCTTTGGTCGTGAACGCTGTGCTGGCGATCGGTCTGTCACCGTTCATTGGCTATATTGCTGCCGCCGTCGGAACGACGCTGGCGGGTTGGGCCATGTTGGTCTGCCTGTGGTGGGGCAGTCGGTCGATGGGGGATGCATCGGCATTGGATGCGCGGTTCAAGGCGCGGATGCCAAGGATTGTTTTGGCCAGTCTGGCCATGGGTGCTGTATTGTATGGCGTTGCAACATTGGGCGCGGAACTGCTGCAAATGCAAACTGTACGCTACTTTGCGTTGGCGGTTCTTGTCGCAATTGGCGGCATCAGCTTTGCCATCGCAGGGCAGGCCTTTGGCGCATTCAAACTGTCTGAAATCAAATCAGGGCTGCGTCGTTAGTCCCGACGCAGCTTTGCCAGCAAATATGGTACTCCGCCGGGGCGCAGGGCTGCGGCGGTCAGGAATCCTGTCACTGCGCCAAACAATTCCCCGACCCAAGTGTTCGGCCCACCGAAGAATGCGGAAAACAAAAGGCTGAGTGCCATCAGAATACCAATAAGTTGGAATGCCCTAACCTGTTGATCCCGCAACCCTTCAGCCTGTGCAAATCGGACGAAAGTGAAGGCGCCGATCAACCCGTATGCCGCAGGAAAGGCCCCAAACATCGGGTAGGTGTCAGCCGTCAGCAATACATACATCGCTGCACCGACAATGGCGGATACAAAGAAAATGATAATCAAGGCCAAACTGCCCATCGCTTCGCCCACAAATTTCCCGATTGCCAGAACGAACACAGCGCCAAAGGTCGCTTGCAAAAAGGCCCCGTGAACAAACGGATACGTCACGAATGTGATCAACCAATCCCAAGACCATCGGTTTGCTTGGATCGATAGATCAACCAATTCAGGCACCACCGTATAATCGCGGATCAGGTTCAGGCGGGCATCAAAGCTGCCCCACAACCGTGCTTCGGCCCCTGCGAAATACATCTCGATCACGACAATCGGCAGGAACAACAGGATTGCCCCTGCGGGCAGTTGGTTCACGATAGGTTGGTTGTTGGACATGGTGGGTTCCTTGACGGTCGGTTGACCGATGGGTAAGCGATCAGGCAACAGTTTTCCAGACCTTCAAAGGTGCCGCCCCATGTCCGCAATAAAGTCCACGACCTTCACCCCCCGCGTCTTTTCCGGCATCCAGCCTTCGGGCGGTCTGACCCTTGGTAACTATTTGGGTGCTATGAAACGCTTTGTCGACATGCAGGACGCCGGCACGCATGAGACGATTTATTGCATGGTTGATCTGCACGCGATCACTGTCTGGCAGGACCCTGTTGCATTGGCGCAGCAGACCCGCGAACTGGCCGCAGGCTTTATCGCTGTGGGTATCGATCCAGAAAAATCCGTGCTGTTCAATCAATCCATGGTTCCCGAACATGCGCAGCTGGGATGGATCTTTAACTGTGTCGCCCGCATGGGCTGGATGAAGCGTATGACGCAGTGGAAGGATAAGGCAGGTAAGAATGCCGAAAATGCTTCGCTGGGTTTGTTCGGTTATCCGGCATTGATGGCTGCTGATATCCTTGTGCACCATGCGACGCATGTTCCCGTGGGTGAAGATCAGAAGCAGCACTTGGAATTGACCCGCGACATTGCCGCGAAGTTTAACAATGATTTCGGCGTGGATTTCTTTCCGATGACAGAACCTGTGATCGAAGGGGCCGCGACCCGTGTGATGTCCCTGCGGGACGGGACGAAGAAGATGTCAAAGTCTGATCCGTCTGATTTAAGCCGGATCAACCTGACAGACTGTGCTGACGATATTGCCAAAAAGATCAAGAAGGCGAAGACCGATCCAGAGGCGTTGCCGGATAACTTGGATGATCTGGCGGGCCGCCCAGAGGCGCGGAATTTGATTAACATTTACGCGGCTTTGAACGACCAGACACCCGAAGCAGTCTTGGCTGAATACGCAGGCCAGCAGTTCGGCAGCTTCAAACCCGCGCTTGCGGATCTGGCTGTTGCCAAGCTGGCTCCGATTTCCGGCGAAATGTCCCGCTTAATGCAACAGCAAGGTGAAATCGATAAAATCCTGCGCCGTGGTGCGGAACGTGGCCGTGAAATTGCGGCCCCGATTTTGGACAAGACGTATGAGATTGTCGGGATGGTTCGTTAACCTTTTCACTTAGCAGTTGCGGCATTGGAATCTGTCAGGCACGTTGTACAAGCAACGAAAAGGATACATCATGCGCAAGTTTCTGGTCGTACTGGATGACAGCCAAGAATGCCTAAGTGCCATGCGCTTTGCCGCGATGCGGGCCAACCACACAGGTGGCGGTGTCGAAGTGTTGGCGGTGATCCCACCTGAAGAATTCAACCACTGGATTGGTGTCGGTGAAATCATGCGCGAAGAAGCGCGTGAACGTATCCATGCGCATTTCGAAGTTTTCGCCCAATGGATGCGCGACAAGCAGGGCGTTGATCCGGAACTGGTTATTCGTGAGGGTAAGCCCGAGGCGGAAGTAATCGCGCAGATCACCGACGACCCTGAGGTTGGCGTTTTGGTGTTGGGGGCTTCGGTCGAAAAGAAGGGCCCGGGTCCGTTGGTCACTGCGATGATCAAGAGCGCGGGAACGTTATCGGTACCGATAACTGTGGTCCCGGGCAACCTGTCCAAAGAACGGTTGGAAGCGATCACCTAACTTTAGAATCGTTCTAGATTATTGACATTCCGTTAGGGCGCGACCATCTTTGCCCTAACGATCAGAGGTATCCCATGTTCATCCAAACCGAATCCACGCCAAACCCAGCAACGCTGAAATTCCTTCCGGGCCAAGTTGTTCTAGAAATGGGTACTGCTGATTTCCCAAATGCCGAAGCCTCGGCAACGTCACCACTGGCGCAGCGTATCTTCGCTGTGGAAGGCGTAACTGGCGTGTTCTTCGGATCCGATTTCGTGACTGTGACCAAAGTGGACACGGTAGAATGGAATCACGTAAAGCCAGCCCTGCTGGGTGCGATCATGGAACATTACCAGTCCGGTCAGCCCGTATTGGCAGATGGTCAGGTCCATGCGTCCGGTCACGCCGAAGGTGCTGAGGAAGACAAAGTTGTTGTTGGTCAGATCAAAGAACTGCTCGACACTCGCGTCCGTCCGGCAGTGGCCCAAGACGGTGGTGATATCACATTCCACGGCTTTGATCGCGGGATCGTTTATCTGCACATGCAAGGTGCCTGCGCCGGCTGCCCGTCGTCGACTCTGACGCTGAAAATGGGGATCGAGAATCTGTTGCGTCACTACATCCCCGAAGTGGTTGAGGTGCGCCCAGTTGCTGCCTAAGCCTCTTATCCTTGGATTTGACACATCGGCCGCGCATGTTGCGGCCGCTTTGCTGTCTGGTGATCGGATTGTAGCCGAGCATTTCGAGGAACGTGCAAAGGGGCAGGATGCTGCATTGTTTGGCGTTCTGGAAGGGTTACTGGCAGAAGGCGAAATTGCGTGGGGTGATTTGGATGCCATCGCCGTAGGTGTTGGTCCGGGAAACTTCACGGGCGTTCGGATTGCCGTTGCTGCGGCGAAGGGTTTGTCTTTATCGCTGGGCATTCCCACGATTGGTGTAAACGGGTTTGAGCAGGCTTTGTATGATGCACCCAAGGGTGCAAAAGCCGTAATCAAAGCGCCACGTGGTCAGGCCTATGTTGCGGGGGCAGGGGATGTTGGTGCGTTGTATGCGGCTGACGATGTCACTGCTGCGCTGGATGGTGCAACAGCATTGATTGGCGTCGAATACCAAGCCCCGAAATTGCATGCAGGCCAGTCCACTGCGTTGGTCGCAGCGACCAAACTAAACGCACCTTTAGACCCTGTTAAACCTCACTACCTCAAATCCCCTGATGCTGCCCCACCACGTCATCCAGCCCCGCAGATTGTGGCATGAGCGAAGCGTTCGCAGCCACCTACGCTGCCGCTTTTCCAAGCACCCGCCCATGGAGCGCGGAAGAATTCGCAGCGTTTGAAGCTGACAAATTCATCACAATCATCGGAACCCCCGACAGCTTTCTGATCCTGCGCGTTATCGTCGACGAAGCCGAAATTATCACAATCGCCACGCATCCCAGTCATCGCCGTAAAGGTCTGGCTGGCAAAACGCTGCAAGTAGCAATCAACGAATGCGCCAACAAAAACGCCACCCGCCTGTTCTTAGAAGTTGCCGCTGACAACTCCCCCGCAATCGCCCTTTACGATTCCCAAGGCTTTGCACCAATCGGTTTGCGGAAGGGCTATTATCCTCGCAAAGACATAGCTGCGGTTGACGCCGTTACCTATGAAAAACGTATTTCATTGAAATAGTCCGCAGCAATGCACGCTCAGGTAACGTAACTGTTCATTAAGACTTGACCCTTGCCCCACCCCACGGGCAGTTTTGAGGGGATCACATGATCTGCTCGAATCCTGCCCCATGGTGGGACGATACACTGGGAGTTATCTACATGAGCCTTATGAAATCCATTTTGGGCGGCGCTGCCGCACTGGCCCTGTCCACTGGCGCTGCTGTTGCAGACCCTGCCTTGATCTTTGACCTTGGCGGTAAGTTTGACAAATCCTTTAACGAATCCGCATTCAACGGTGCACAGCGCTGGGCAGAAGACACTGGCGGATCCTATCTGGAAATCGAAATCCAGTCCGAAGCACAGCGTGAACAGGCGCTTCGCCGTTTCGCAGAAGCAGGCGCAAATCCTGTTGTGACCATGGGCTTTGCCATGTCCACACCAGTCGCAAACGTCGCGGCTGACTATCCTGACACAACATTCGTCACCATCGACGGTTATGTGCCAGGCATGGACAATGTAATGAATGTTGGCTTCACTGAACACGAAGGATCGTATTTGGTTGGTATGTTGGCTGCACAAGCATCCAAAACCGGCACAGTGTCCTTCATCGGTGGCATGGACATTCCGCTGATCCGCCGCTTTGCATGTGGCTATGCCCAAGGTGCAAAAGCGGTAAACGCTGACATTACCGTTGTGTCCAACATGACAGGCACAACGCCAACTGCATGGAATGACCCGGTAAAAGGGTCTGAGTTGACCAAAGCACAAATCAGCCAAGGGTCTGACGTCGTGTTCGCAGCTGCAGGCGGTACAGGTGTTGGCGTTCTGCAAACAGCAGCAGACGAAGGCATCTTGTCTATCGGCGTTGACAGCAACCAGAACTACCTGCACCCGGGCAAAGTTCTTACATCCATGCTGAAGCGTGTTGATGTTGCGGTTTATGAAATGATGTCTGCGGGCACAGACCTGAAGGGCGGTTTCCAGACTTTGGACCTGTCCAACGATGGTGTCGGTTACGCATTGGATGAAAACAACGCTGAACTGGTGTCCGCTGAAATGGCGGCAGTTGTTGATGCAGCATCTGCTCAGATCGTTGCGGGTGAGTTGACTGTTCACAACTACACAGACGACGAAACTTGCCCAGCACTGGATTTCTAATCAGTCGCTGAACATATCAAACCGCGCC
>JBMZCY010000006.1:5396-23414 GCA_049613825.1 Planktomarina sp. | reverse complement strand
TAAACTATGGAACTTAGCACTGCGGGATGAACACTTTTCCCAAACGTAAATTCATGGACCCGTCCACGCCCCCCACATTGCTAAGCCTTGTTTTGCTGGCAGCCGTAGGTGCGATTGCGATGAACATGTTCCTGCCGTCCCTGCCATCCATGGCGCAGGATTTTGAGGTTGATTATCCGGTCATCCAATTGTCGGTCACTTTGTTTCTGGCGATGAATGCCGTGATCCAGCTGTTCCTTGGCCCCTTGTCCGACCGGTATGGTCGCAGACCTGTTGCATTGATCGCAATGTCTGTCTTCTGCGTCGCCACCGTGGGGACCATCATCGCGCCGACCGTCGAATGGTTCTTGGCCGCACGCATCTTGCAGGCCGCCGTTGTTGCAGGGCTGGTCCTGTCGCGTGCCGCGATCCGCGACATGTATGACGCCAACCAAGCCGCGTCGGTTATGGGATATGTCACCATGTGCATGGCCATCGTTCCGATGCTAGGACCAATGTTTGGTGGCTGGTTAGAGGAGAATTTCGGTTGGGTCAGTAACTTCTGGTTCATGCTGGGTTTCGGGATCTTTGCTGTTGTCATAATCATGTTCGACATGGGCGAAACCAATCAGAACCGCAGCACCAGCATGGCAGCCCAATTCCGATCATACCCCGAACTGTTCCGGTCCCGCAGGTTTTGGGCCTATTGCCTGTCATCCGGCAGCACTGTTGGTGCTTATTTCGCATACCTTGGTGGGGCGGCTTTCGTGGGGGCAAACATCTTTGACTTGCCCCCCGCCACGCTGGGCATTTACTTTGGTGCACCCGCGCTGGGGTATGCCGCAGGCAACGGTCTTTCGGGGGCCTTGTCAGTAAAAATGGGCATAAACCGTATGATCCTGACGGGCGCCACGATTTCCAGCGCGGGAATGTTGATCGCGTTGATCCTGTTCCTGACCACAGACCCTGTCCCCCTATCGTTCTTTGCGCCTGTTGTGCTGGTCGGCGTCGGCAACGGCATGTCCCTGCCGAATGCAATGTCAGGCATGATGTCCGTCCGCCCGCATCTTGCGGGGTCTGCATCGGGGATCGGCGGCACCATTATGACGGGTCTGGGGTCGGTTCTTGCAGCCGTAACAGGGTCAATCCTGACACCCGGCACAGGGGCCGAACCTTTGATCCTGATCATGCTGGCATCTTCGATCATGCCACTGTTCTTCATCACCTATATCGTGCGCCGCGAACGAACCCTTCAGGCAGACGCCTGACGTTTCAACTGCGCCTCACGATAGGTGATATAGATCACGGCGGCCACAATTGTCAGGCCGCCCAAGATGACGAACACATCAATCGCTTCGCCAAACAGCAGGAAGCCAACAGCGACCGACCACACCAACTGCAAGAACGTCATGGGTTGCGTCACCGTCAGCGGCGCATAACGATACGCAAATGTCATCGCGAAATGCCCTGCAGTTGCAGAAACAGCAACAATAGCCAGCCACATTAACTCGGTCATCGTGGGTTGCATCCAGTCCAGCATAGCCAGTGGGAACAACCCGATGGTCACCGTCAGCGACAACATTCCCACGATCATCGCAGGACTGTTCTGTGGTGTCAGGCGTTTGATCGTCAAATAAGACGACCCCATAAACACCGTACTGGCCAGCATAGCCACATGACCACTGGTGATCACTTCGACACCCGGACGCAGAATGACAATCACGCCAACAACCGCCAGTGCAATCGCCATAGCACGGCGCAGAGCAAGGCGTTCGCCAAAAAAGATCATGGCCCCAATAGTTACAAAAACAGGTGTCATGTATCCCATCGCCGCAACCTCGGCCACCGACAGGCGTGCCATTGCAAAAAACCAAAGCAGCACTGCAATAGTGTGGATCACCCCCCGCGCTGCGAAAAACTGCGCGGAGGTTTTATCGACACCTTCCCGTAACATCATCGGCAACGTCGGCACCAGAAACAACAGTCCCATAGCATAACGGATAAAAGCGGATTCAGCCGCAGGCAAACGCGTACCAACAAATTTTACGCCGATGTACACGCCGACAAAGCATATGCCGGACACAACCATCCAAGCCATACCTTTTACATTTGAATTCGGGGATGCTGTGGATGTCATACCCATCCGTTCCATGGACGTAGGTGACTTACAAGGTCAGACAGCGTTCAGCTTTTCATCGACGACTTTGATTGCCGCCGCCATCGCCGCCTCAATCGTCATGTCGGAGGTGTCAATGACAACCGCATCAGCAACCTGCGCCAATGGAGATGTTGCCCGTTCGCTGTCTTGTTTGTCCCGTGCGATTACGTCGGACAGAACACTCTCGAACTGCAGGCCTTCGGTCTTGGCAGATAATTCCGCAAACCGCCGCTGTGCGCGCACTTCGGGGGATGCCGTGACGAACAGTTTCACTTCAGCCTGTGGACAGATCACAGATCCGATATCACGGCCATCAATGACCGCACCACCCTGTCGCCGCGCGAACTGACGTTGAAAATCAAGAAACGCATCACGCACCTCAGCAATCACAGCAATCTTGGACGCTGCTTGTGCCACTGCCGCCGTCCGCAATCCATCCATTGCCAAATCTTCTGCCGTTAATGCACGCGCAGCTGCAATCGGCTCAGCCCCGTCGATGACTTTCTTACCCACAACGCGGTACAGCAAACCCGTATCCAAATGTGCAAACTGAAAATGCTCGGCAATTGCTTTGGATACCGTGCCTTTGCCCGCAGCAGCAGGGCCATCCATCGCAACTGTAAAAATCATTCGACCACCATTGTTGTCAGTTCTGGATCCGCTTGATCCGCTTTTGGTAAATCATTGGGAATATCATAATAATCCCCTTTATCCGCACAGAAAATATGACCCTTTGTTTGCAAGCCCGTCGGCCCATCCAAAGTCCCCGCCATAATGGAAAGATTCACCCCTTCCCCATCCCAAAACAGATTTGATCCACAGGTTCCACAAAAGCCGCGCTGTGCTGTATCCGACGATTGAAACCAAGTCACATCCCCCGTGATCGTAACATCCGCACGCAAAGCAGATGTTGCAGACACAAAATGCCCCGTGGCTTTACGACATTGCGTGCAATGGCACGACACAACAGGACGCAAAGGGCCCTTAACTGCGTAGGTCACCGCCCCACAAAGGCAGGACCCCTTCATGCGACGTCACGCCGTAAGTCAGCACCCAAATCACCCATCAGCTTTTCAAAGATCGGGAACGACGTGGCAATTGGGCCACCGTCATCAACCGCCATACCATTTCTCGCCGCCATACCCAGAATAAGGAACGACATGGCGATCCGGTGATCCAGATGGCTTTTCGCAACGGTACCGCCACGCATATTGCCACCTGTCACGTGCCACCAATCTTCGCCCTCATCTACGGTTGCCCCCGCGGCCCGCAGGCCAACGGCCATTGCATCAATCCGGTCACTTTCCTTCACACGCAGCTCTTTCACGCCGTGCATCTTGGTGACACCTTCAGCAAAGCAAGCAACGACAGACAGAATCGGATATTCATCAATCATCGATGCGGCGCGTTCCGGCGGGACATCAATGCCCTTCATGTTGGGCGAGAATTTCGCACGCAAATCAGCAACGGGCTCGCCGCCTTCTTCGCGCATATTCTCAAACGTCAGATCAGCGCCCATATCTTGCAATGTATAGAACAACCCTGCCCGCGTTGGGTTCAACCCTATGTTCGGTACAACAACGTCCGACCCTTCGACGATCAACGCTGCACACACCGGGAACGCCGCCGAGGATGGATCACGCGGCACAATAATGGTCTGCGGTTTCAATTCCGGCTGACCATACAAAGTAATCACGCGACCTTCGGGACTGTCCTCAACTTGAACCTTCGCACCAAACCCGCGCAACATACGTTCTGTGTGATCCCGCGTGGCCTCAGCCTCGATCACAACGGTCTGACCAATGGCATTTAGGCCTGCCAACATCACTGCTGATTTCACCTGCGCCGACGGCATCGGCGTACGGTATTCAACAGGCAACGCATCTTTCGCCCCCATGATTGTCAGCGGCAAACGCCCCTTGGACCGCCCATAAGACTGCGCTCCGAACAACGCTAAAGGATCTGTCACGCGCCCCATCGGACGTCCATTCAAACTGGCATCCCCTGTAAAGGTCGCAGCAATCGGTGTGGTTGCCATAGCACCCATAATCAGACGAACCCCTGTGCCGGAATTCCCGCAGTCAATCACCTGCGAAGGCTCGGCAAATCCGCCGACACCAACGCCGTGAACGGACCACGATCCACCACCATGGTTCACAACCCCGGCCCCGAACGCCTGCATTGCTTTGCCAGTGTCCAACACATCGTCACCTTCCAGCAACCCCGTGACTTTCGTCTCACCCACCGCCATTGCGCCAAGGATCAAAGACCGGTGCGAGATCGACTTGTCACCCGGAACATCGGCCGTCCCCTTCAAACCGACTAAGGCGGGGCGCGTGGACATAGGGATTGGAATACCGTGGCTGGACATGGGGAAACCTCTAAAATGCGTCAAGAACTGATAGCGCTGCCAACCAACAGCGTCCACTCCCGAAATTCTATTGCTTCAAAAACTCCCGCCGGAGGCATCGCGACGCGGAACGCGGCGCAAACCAAATTCAGGATCTATGAAATGTCAGATAATGCTGTGGACGGCCTTCGCGAATGGCTTTTTGTTCATACCGTGTGGAAATCCAGTCTGACCATGGTGCGTGCCAATCCCTTGCAGGCTTCTGATACGTAAACCCTGCCTTTGGCACCTCGTCCATCGCTTGATCAATATAGTCGATAATGTCGGATGCCACACGAAATTCAGCGCCCGACTTCACCACACGTGCAAGCGGGTCCAAATGATCCGGCGTCACGAACCGGCGACGGTTGTGGCGCAGTTTTGGCCATGGGTCAGGATACAGCAAGAACGCTTTGTCGATGCAATCATCGGGCAGAACATCCATCAATGCGCGCACATCACCCAGATGTAGGCGGATATTCTTCACACCTTCGCGTCGAATTTTGCCCAGCAGCATTGCCATACCGTTGATGTAAGGCTCAACCCCGATAAAACACGCATCGGGGTTCAGCTTGGCCTGATGCACCAGATGTTCACCGCCGCCAAATCCAACTTCAAGCCATACGGGGCGTCCTTGGGCGATGGCAGCAATATCAAGCGGCGTCTGTTCGGGATTTTCCTCAATCGCAATCCCAGCAATCGCCAGTTCGGGAAGGATCGTTTCCATATCCCGCTTTTGGGGGGCCTTCAGCGGCTTGCCTTTTAGGCGACCATAAAAGTTGCGGCGTTCTTCTGTCATATCACGAAAAAGGGCACCGTTCTGGCGCCCTTCCCTTACTTACCAAAGTTGTGTTGCCTTAGACCGCTTTTTTCAGCGCGTCCACCAGATCGGTCCGTTCCCAGCTGAAACCACCGTCCGCTTCGGGTGCGCGACCAAAGTGGCCATAGGCCGCGGTGCGCGCATAGATCGGGCGGTTCATGCCCAGATGTTCACGAATGCCGCGTGGGGTCAGGTCCATGCATTGTTCCACAGCGCGTTCAATTGCGGCATCATCCACTTGGCCTGTGCCGTGTGTGTCGACATAGATCGACAACGGTTTGGAAACACCAATCGCATAAGACAATTGCAACGTGCAGCGGTCTGCCATGCCTGCCGCAACCACGTTTTTCGCCAAATAGCGCGACGCATACGCGGCAGAACGGTCTACCTTGGTCGGGTCTTTGCCAGAAAACGCACCACCGCCATGTGGGGCAGCACCGCCGTATGTATCAACGATGATTTTACGACCTGTCAGGCCAGCGTCGCCATCAGGGCCACCAATCACAAATACACCCGTTGGATTCACCCACCATTCAGTGTTTGATGTGATCCATTCAGCAGGTAGAACTTCACGAATGTAAGGCTCTACTATCCCACGAATATACGCGCTGTCTTGATCTTCGCTGCTGTGCTGCGTCGACAGAACAATCGACGTAACCTCAACTGGTTTACCATTCTCATACCGCAGGGACACCTGGGACTTCGCATCAGGACGCAAATCAGGTTCGGTCCCGTCTTTGCGCACTTCAGCCAGGCGCCGAAGGATCGCGTGGGAATACTGAATTGGGGCTGGCATTAATTCGGGCGTTTCAGACGTGGCATATCCAAACATGATGCCTTGGTCGCCTGCGCCTTCGTCCTTGCCTTCGCCCGCATCAACACCCTGCGCGATGTGTGCGGATTGTTCATGCAGCAGGTTCGTGACTTTGACTGTGTTCCAATGAAACTGGTCCTGTTCGTACCCGATGTCCTTGATGCAGTCGCGCACGATGGCATCGACGCCATCTTTCATCTGCACCAGCTTTGCAGGATCAGACAGGCCAATTTCGCCCCCGATCACAACGCGGTTGGTGGTGGAAAAGGTTTCTGCCGCAACCCTTGCTTCGGGTTCTTCGGCTAGGAATGCATCCAGAACGGCATCAGAAATGCGGTCGCAAATTTTATCAGGGTGGCCTTCTGAAACGGACTCAGAGGTGAATGTATAACTGTCTCGTGCCATGAAAATGCTCCGGTTATGAGTACTCACCTGCGTCAGGAAGCCGTTGCAGATGCTTTGGGTCAGGTAAGGCTATGGGCGGTATGGGGTCAACGTCAAAACTTGGTTCGGCGGTTCCACACCGCAAAGGCAAGCAACAAACCGAAGAATACAGCTGGTAAATCACGAAAACGTGCATAAATCGTTGGCGCTAAGGGCGGTGGTACCAAAGCGTCAATATATCCCGTGGCGTTGATGCCAATTGCAGTGCCCAGACCACCCTTTGCGTCAATCACAGCACTCACCCCGCGGTTCGCGACGCGGACAATCGGAATGCCCAACTCAATCGCCCGCGCACGGGCCTGTGCCAGATGTTGGGCCGGTCCATTAAACGTGCCGAACCATGCATCGTTTGAAATTAAGACAATCATGTCAGGTCGCGGTTCTGTGCGACCCACATCTTGCGGAAAGATACCTTCATAGCAGATCAGCGGCTGAACCTTTCCGACCTCCGGAATGTCCAGAATCGTCGGCCCGTCACCAGATTTAAAGAACAATCCCGATTGTGGCGACAGCCCGCGCAAGCCGAAGCGTGCGAGGAATTCACCGAACGGGATGTATTCACCAAAAGGCACCAAACGGGACTTGTCGTATGTGCCTTCGATCTGACCATCCGGTCCGACAATAAACATCGAATTATAGAACAGATTATTTTCGTCCCGCCGCTGCCCACCGACCAGAACACGCCCGCCATTGGACACGGCGGCAATTTCAGACTGCGCGATGCGCATTGGCAGATAAACAGATGTTTCCGGCCAAATCGTCAGGTCCACTGTTGGCTGTGCTGCTGTCAGGGCAAGTTGTTGCTGATAAATGCCTTCGCGTTTGTCAGGATGCCATTTGTCCTGCTGCAAAACATTGGGATGGATCAGGCGCACCGATGGCGCATCAAGGGCCGCAACCGGACCTTCAATGGGTGGCAATTGCTGGAACACCACCGCCAAAATTACAAACAACGCGCCGTAAATCGTCTTACCCCGTGCGACGACATAAGCATAGAATACCGTCAGCAACGTCATCCCGTGCGGTCCTACGATAGACGCGATTTGATACACCGCTGTATCCACCCAGACATAGCCTATCAGCGCCCAAGGGAAACCTGTCAGGATATATGCCCGCGCAAATTCAGCAGCCGTTAGTGACAGGCACAACAGCAAGCCATCCGGCCCTTTGACCATCCGAAACGCCACCCCCCAAAACAGGGCAAGGCCGCCAGACATCGCAACCCACGCCGGAACCGCCAGCAATCCCGTTGCTGCGGCGTCGACCCAGAACGGTTCCATAATCCAGTAAAGCGAGGCCATGAAATAACCGAGGCCCAGCATCCAACCATATGCAAACTGCGAATGTCCGCCGGGCAACCGCGCGGCCCATATGCCAAAGCCCAGCCCAAGCAGCGTAAAGCCCGGACTGTCCGTTGGCGCCTGCCCCATCGCAGCCAGCGCACCTGCAACAAATATTGCGATAAACCGCACCCAATTGGGTGCGTTATCCCATGCGTCAAGCTGTGCTTGGGTGTTGAACATAAGCGCGCAGCTTTTTGATCCGTCGCAAATCTGCGTCTATGATTTCAAATTCAACACCAGCGGGATGACTAACGACTTCGGTCCGTGCAGGCACACGTCCGGCAAGCATAAAGACCAGTCCACCAAGAGTTTCGATTTCTTCACGGTCGATGTCTTCGTCTGCCGTCAGGTTTATACCGGTTTCCGCCTCGAAATCCTCAAGCGGGGTTTTTGCAAGGGCCAGATAACACCCCGGTTTTTCTTCTGTGAAATAATCCACTTCTTCGGCATCATGTTCATCTTCGATTTCACCGATGACTTGTTCGATCAAATCCTCGATCGTGACCAAACCATCCGTACCGCCGTATTCATCGATCACAAGGGCCATGTGCCTACGGTCGGCCTGCATTTTGGCCAGCAAAACACCAATTGGCATCGACGGTGGGACAAACAACAAGGGGCGCAGCATATCTTTCAGCTGCATCGTACCGGCATCACCATTGAAACCATGTTTCAATGCGAAATCTTTCAGGTGCAGAAAGCCCAAAGGGGTGTCCAGCGTTTCCGAATATACAGGCAAACGGGTCAGCCCGCTGTCACGAAACATCTGGACCAGATTGGTTTTGGTAATAGATGCAGGCGCCGCCATAATATCGGCCTTAGGCACCATCACATCATCAACACGCAAATCACGCAGATTGTTCAGGCCTGGGCGTTGACCGTCAAGTGCCGGACCTTCGCTTTGCCCTATCAACGTATCCGCAACTGGTGCAGAAAATGCACGTTTAATGCGGCCCCAAAGGCCTGTTTCGATCTCTGACGCGGGACTTGACGGATCGCCGTCTTCATCGCCCGCAGGATGATCCGCCGATGCGGTCATATGCGTGGTGCTTTCATTTAATTAGGTAACATCTTCATATGGGTTGGAAATGTGTAATTTTGCAAGGATTTCAACCTCTGTCCTTTCCATCAAATCCGCATCTGCGTCTTCTATGTGATCATACCCTAACAAATGCAGAATACCGTGTATCAAAAGATGGATCACATGATCGGAAAGTTGCTTATCCTGATCTCCGGCCTCAGCCACGCAAGTCTCATAGGCCATTGCGATATTACCCAGATCAGGGTCCTCAACAGATAAAGGTAGATCACCAGCTATATCTGCTGACAGATCTTCTGTCGGCCATGACAGCACATTCGTAGCCTTAGGGTTGTCCCGAAATTCGGTGTTCAGAACCATGATACGTGCGTCATCACAGGCAAGAATCACAGCTTCAGCGTCTGCAGGCAGGGACAGATGGTTTGCAACGGCGGAACCGGCAGCATCTGCCCATGTTGCAATGTCCGTCAGTTCCCAACGCGGGTCCTCAAACATCAAATCAATCACAAGTGCCGTCACCCTGCTGGGTTATCCTTGTCATACGCTTCGATAATCGCAGCGACCAACGGATGACGCACAACGTCCTTGGACGTGAAGTAGTTAAAGCTGATCTTCGGGATATTCAGTAACAACCGTTCCGCATCGCGCAGACCAGACGTCACACCACGCGGAAGGTCCACCTGTGACCGATCCCCTGTGATCACCATGCGGCTGCCTTCGCCCAAACGGGTCAAAAACATCTTCATCTGCATCGACGTCGCATTCTGTGCTTCGTCCAGCACAACAAACGCATTCGCCAAAGTCCTTCCGCGCATGAACGCCAGTGGCGCAATCTCGATCTTCTTTTCTTCGACCAACTTTTCCATCTGCTTGGCAGGCAGGAAATCATTCAAAGCGTCATACAGCGGCTGCATATAGGGATCGACTTTGTCTTTCATATCACCGGGCAAGAACCCAAGACGTTCGCCCGCTTCGACCGCAGGGCGGGACAGGATAATCTTGTCGACCTGCCCTGTGATGTACATCGACACACCAACAGCGACGGCTAGATATGTTTTGCCAGTGCCCGCAGGCCCGATGCCAAAAGCCAGTTCATTCTTGAACAAGGATTGAACATAGGCTTTCTGCGCATCTGTCCGTGGTTCAACCGATTTCTTACGGGTTTTGATTTCAATCGGTGCGCCAGTGGGTGCCTTCGCTTTCGACGTCTGTGGCACAGGTGCGGTTCCCCGCCCCATGCGCAATGCGGCGGATACATCTGCGGGTTCCACGGACCGATTGCCTTCCAAGCGTTGATACAAGGATTCCAGCACCTCGGTGGCGCGGGCGCGATCAGCCGCATCACCGACGAAAATCAACTGGTTGCCGCGCCGGACAATCTGCACAGTTAATGCGTTTTCAATAGCGGCGAGGTTGCGATCATATTCACCACACAATTCGACCATCAGTCGATTGTCAGGAAATTCGCAAAACGTTTCTTCCAAGACAGGCGAGGTAGATGGCGTATCAGGCAAAGATCAGAATCCTTTAAAGAGTTGCCTTAAATTGTAGGTGGTTTTGCATTAGGACAAGAGGCAGTTGATAAATCCTGCCATTAAGACGCAAAATGGCCACCCAAAGGCGGCCATTTTGTAATTTTGGTAGAATACTTATTGCATAGCAAGCGTATTCAGATCGCTATTATACTAGTTTTCAGTGCTAGAATTCACACTTGCAGAACCTGACTTGAAAGGGCCATACGCAACGGTTTCAGCACCGTGACCTGTACAAACTGGTTTGCCGTTCGGGCTAAGACGTGAAGACAGATACCCTTCAATACCATCATCAATGATCCAGTGGTCACATCCGTTCGGATCAATCCAAATCCCGGCAATCAATTGGGACAGGTCTTTTTCATCGCTCCCCAAATCGCGTGTTTTATCCGGGCCTGCTGTATCACGGTCCAAACCACCGGCACAGGCGGACAACGCCATCATACCAACGAGGCCCACTGCTAATGTCTTATATGTCATGACTGGCCCCTTAGTTGACGCAGATGATTTCGACGCGGCGGTTCTTAGCCATTCCGTGACGTGTGCCATTTGTGGCAATCGGTTGACGTTCGCCACGACCACTAACCTGCGCAATACGAACGCCGTTACGCTGTGCAAAATTGGCAACCGAACGTGCGCGGTTTACAGACAGGCGGTCATTGTATGCGTGCGATGCGCGGCTGTCCGTGTGACCGACAATGGAATAAGCATTTGCGCGGTTCTGTGAGAAGAAGTTCATCAAATGACGCTGTGCGCTATGAGAAAGGTGATAGCTATTTGTTGCAAACAAAGTATCAGAAGACATCACGCCGCATACATTGGATGTTGCAACTGAACCACGACATGTCGGCATACCGTTCCGATTCAGCTTGGGGGTCATAAAACCTTCCCAGCCATCATCCATAACCCAGTGTTCACATCCATCGGGATCGACCCAAATGGTTGGCGTGTAGATTTCACCCCGGACAACGCGCTTTTCACCGTTGTGTGTGTGCGGGAAAGGATCGCCCTGTGTTTGATGCGCAGTCACTGATGTCGCGAATGCACCAATGGCGCAGAGTGTCATCGCACCAATCCTAGCCAATTTTGAAAGTTTCTGTCTCACGTGTGCGACCCCCGAAAATACTAATTAGTGACACTTTACATGCGGAATCTTATCCCGACTGTTGGCGCAAGCTTATCAAAGCTGGTCGCAAAATAAAGCAAATTCGTCTACATCTAGTGGTCGATTACCGCAGAATCGGCACAATTATGCTACTATTGTTGCATGCAGAACATAAAAGAATACATTCTAGGATATTGTTTCGAAAATCAAAACATGCCTAAGGCTGCTATGCAATCAGCTCACCTTTTAGCGAATTTGTAACTGCATCAACAATTTTCACATCAATAACGTCACCCACGGCCCCATTTGTGACCACATGCACGGCTTGAAGATGTTCGGATTTGCCAATCATCTGCCCCGCTAGACGGCCAGTTTTTTCCAACAGCACTTTGGTCGTCTTTCCGACCATCGCTTGCTGTGCGGCGCGTTGTTGTTCGGTCAGCAACGACTGCAATGCTTGCAACCGTGTATTGGCAACATCTGCATCCACGTCAATTTTTTCCGCTGCAGGCGTGCCCGGTCGGGCCGAGTATTTGAACGAATACGCCTGTCCGTACCCAACACGTCGAACCAGATCCATCGTGTCTTCAAAATCCTGATCCGTCTCACCCGGAAAGCCTACGATGAAGTCACCAGATAGCAGTAAATCTGGCCGCGCGCCACGGATGCGATCAATCATGCGAAAGTAATCATCGCGGGTATGCTTGCGGTTCATTGCCTTCAAAATCTTGTCGCTGCCCGATTGCACCGGCAAGTGTAGATACGGCATCAACTTTTCACATGCCCCATGTGCATCAATCAATGCGTCCGTCATGTCATTTGGGTGGGATGTCGTGAAGCGGATACGCTTCAAATCCTCAATCTCAGACATTTCCCAGATCAGGCCAGCCAGACCGCCATCATGACCGTTATAAGCATTCACATTTTGACCCAGCAACGTTACTTCACGCACACCGCGATCAACAAGATCTGTCGCCTCGGTTATTACTTGGGAAGCTGGTCGGCTGACCTCGGCCCCGCGTGTGTACGGAACCACACAAAACGCACAGAACTTATCGCAGCCTTCTTGTACGGTCAAAAAAGCAGTGGCCCCACGCCGTGCCTTTGGGCGGGCTTTCAACTGGGTGAATTTGTCTTCCTCGGGAAATTCTGTGTCCAACGCACGCTGGCCTTCAGCGACTGCTTTTTCCATCTTCGGCAGCTTATGGTAGCTTTGCGGACCAACGACCAAATCAACCATCGGCTGACGTCGGATAATCTCAGCCCCTTCGGCCTGCGCGACACAGCCTGCCACACCGATTTTCAAATCAGGGTTTGCAGTTTTAAGCGGTTTGTAGCGACCAAGTTCCGAATAAATCTTCTCTGCCGCTTTTTCGCGGATATGGCAGGTGTTCAACAGAATCATATCTGCATCTTCTGGTGTCTGGGTCACCTCGTAGCCATTTCCGCCCAATGCTTCGGCCATACGTTCGCTGTCATAGACATTCATCTGACACCCATAGGTCTTGACAAACAGTTTCTTAACATCGGTCATGGAAATATCCTTGGCATTGGTCGGGTTGTCCTTACCCAAGCCCGCGACCCCTTGCAATATCGTGCAAATTAACCGAATTTTCACGCAACCTGAAAGTATTGGGCATTATGACATTTTCTAACTTTGATGTATTTCTTGCTGCTGGCAGCAACGCAATCGGCAAAGGCCCGATTGCGATTGTTTTTGCAGAAGACGATACAGAGCTGACCAGCACTGTGGATCACTATCTATGGCTGGGCTTTAAGAAGGTCATTGCCATAGGTGAAGATCTGGACGGGTTATCAAATCACGCATCCGGGGCATTGATACGCGTTCAACACACATTGCCCTTATCCGGTGACATGAGCGGCTTGCTGAACAAGATTTTCCCTTTGGTGCCAAATCAATGGGTCTATTATTGCTACAATGCAGAATATTTATACTACCCATTCTGCGAACACCGCAGCATCGCCGAACTGGTCGCTTTCAGTATGGAAGAACGTCGCGATTCTATCTTGTCATATGTCGTTGATTTATACGCACCAAATTTGGACGAAGTTCCATCGGGTGTCCGTCGCAACGGATCTTGTCTGGACAGGTCCGGCTATTATGCATTGGCCCGCACCGATAAATGGAACAATTCTATTGAACGGCAAATGGATTTCTTCGGTGGTCTACGTTGGCGCTTTGAAGAACATGTGCCTGCGAAAAAGCGACGGATCGACCGGATTGCCCTGTTTCGCGTGACGCAAGGCCTGCAAATACAGCCTGATCACACATTTAATCAGGCTGAATACAATACATACGCATGCCCGTGGCATCATAGTATAACCGCATCTATCTGTTCTTTCCGCACCGCCAAAGCACTGAAACGAAATCCGGGCAGTACGTTCGACATCGAAACGTTCTACTGGCACAACTCAACCACGTTTCAATGGTCATCGCAGCAGTTGATGGATTTGGGATTGATGGAACCGGGGCAGTGGTTCTGATAGGTTACTGATGATGAATTTAAAAGAAACGCTAACTGGTTCTACGCAAGCGGATCACGACATCCACCTTCGCTATCTCAGCACCATCAGGGGCAGAAGGTAGCTTGCTGATTTCCAGCTGATCAACCGGCGCATCAGTTAAAGTTGCCGTATCTTCCCAATAAAAATGCGGGTGGTCTGACATATTTGTATCGAAATAGCTTTTTGATCCGTCAACAGTAATCTCACGAACCAAACCGGCGTCACTAAAGGCACCCAATGTATTATAAACCGTGGCAAGCGACACTTTTTCGTTGCCCTCACAACAGGCCCCGAACAGGCTTTCTGCGGTTACATGACGGTCATATCCATCCCCAACCAACAAATCAGCTAAGATCACGCGCTGTCTGGTCGGGCGCAAATTACCCTGTTCCAACCATGCAAGGGCACGTTTTTTCTCGACGAAGTGGGGCGTATTTTGTTCCATACGTTACCAATATGCGATCTATTCGCAAAATTTCAATCGCAAAATCAAAGCAACACGGGTGCCCACCTTGTCAGCCCCCCCTAGTTCTATATAGACAAATTAACACTTTGCAGCACTCAGACGACGGATAGGGTTAGATATGTCATCACAACATCCAACAAGTTTCGATAAAGAAGGGCTGCTAAAATGCGCCCGTGGTGAATTGTTCGGCGCAGGCAATGCCCAGCTACCAGAACCGCCCATGTTGATGATGGATCGCGTGACAGAAATCAGCGAAGACGCTGGTTTACACGGAAAAGGCCACGTTATTGCAGAATTTGACATCAACCCTGATCTTTGGTTTTTTAAATGCCACTTCCCTGGCGACCCTGTGATGCCGGGCTGCCTTGGCCTAGATGCCCTATGGCAATTAACTGGCTTCAACCTTGGCTGGCGCGGCATGCCGGGCAAAGGTCGCGCATTGGGCGTGGGCGAAGTAAAATTCACCGATATGGTCACCCCTGCGACAAAAATGATCACCTATCACGTTGACTTTACCCGTGTAATCAACCGTAAGCTGAAATTAGGCTTGGCCGATGGACGAATGTTCGCGGACGGCAAGGAAATTTACACAACCACCGGCATGAAAGTCGGTCTGTTCACAGACTAAGGGGATACACTATGCGCCGCGTTGTCATCACAGGTATGGGGATTGTGTCCCCAATCGGGAATAATGCAGAAGAAGTGTTGGACAGCCTGTTTCATGGCAAATCCGGCATCGTTGCAGAACCGGAATATGCAGAAAACGGGTTCCGCAGCCAGATTGCAGGTATTCCAAAGATCAATCCCGCCGACCACATCGACAAGCGTAATATGCGCTTTATGGGTGTTGGTGCTGGTTACAACTTCCTAGCCATGGAACAAGCAGTTGCCGATTCCGGTCTGGAACCGAATGAGGTTTCGAACCCACGCACGGGCATGATCATGGGGTCCGGCGGCCCGTCCACCGAAAACTTCTTCACTGCGTTCAACGTCGTGAAAAACAAAGGTGGACCCAAGCGTATGGGGCCATTCATGGTCACACGCTGCATGTCATCCGCCCATTCGGCTGCGTTGGCGACACCGTTCAAGATCAAAGGCATCAACTATTCGATCTCGTCCGCTTGTGCGACATCCAACCACTGTGTTGGCAACGCGATGGAACAGATCCAGATGGGCAAACAAGATGTCGTCTTCGCCGGCGGCGGTGAGGAAGTTACTTGGACTCTGTCCTGCCTGTTCGACGCAATGAACGCAATGTCGTCCAAATACAACGACACCCCTGAACTGGCCTCCCGCCCCTATGACGCAACACGTGACGGGTTTGTGATTGCGGGTGGCGGCGGTGTTCTGGTGGTCGAAGAACTGGAACACGCTAAAGCACGCGGTGCGAAAATTTATTGCGAATTGGTTGGCTACGGTGCGACATCCGATGGTGCTGACATGGTTGCCCCATCCGGTGAAGGCGGCGAGCGATCCATGCGTCAGGCACTGGCCACAATCGGCGACCGCAAGATCGACTACATCAACGCACATGGCACTGCAACGCCAGTCGGCGACGTGGTCGAAGTTGAAGCAATCCGCAACATCTTTGGTCGCGGTGAAACGCCCCCGATTGCATCCACAAAGTCCCTGACCGGACATTCCTTGGGTGCCACGTCGGTACACGAAGCAATCTATAGCATGTTGATGATGCAGAACGACTTCATCGCAGCATCTGCGAACATCACAGAACTTGACCCGCAACTGGACGCTGGCGAAATTGTTCAAACGCGCAAAGACAACGTCTCGCTCGACACTGTCTTGTCCAACTCCTTCGGGTTTGGCGGCACCAATTCCACGCTGATCTTCAGCAAGTACAACGGATAACATATGGCAGATCTACTAAAGGGCAAACGCGGCTTTATCACTGGCATCGCAAACAACCGATCCCTCGCCTACGGCATTGCGAAAGCAATGATCGACGAAGGTGCTGAATTGGCATTTGGCGTTCAAATGGATGTCTTCGGTGACAAAGCCAAAGCCATCGCCGAAGACTTGGGTGTGAAGATCGTTGTCGATTATAACGTATTAAACGACGACAGCACCACAGCCGCTTTTGACACATTGAAGGAAGAATGGGGCACATTGGACTTCGCTGTCCACGCCATCGCCTACTCAGACAAGTCCGAACTGACAGGCCGCTTCATCAACACGACCCGTGAAAATTTCAAAAATTCCATGGACATCTCTGCCTTCTCATTCATCGAAATGGCGCAAAAGGCTGAACCATTGATGGCTGAAAACGGTGGTTCCCTGATGACCCTCACATACCAAGGCAGCCACCGCGCGACGCCATGGTACAATGTGATGGGTGTTGCAAAGGCCGCGCTCGAATCCTCGGTCATCTATCTTGCCAACGACCTTGGTCCCCAGAACATCCGCGTGAACGCAATCTCGCCCGGCCCCATGAAGACACTGTCCGGCGCAGTCATCGGCGGCGCACGTCAAGTGTTCCGTTGGACACAGGCGAACACACCGTTGCGGTCTAATGCCGATTTGGACTCGGTTGGTGGTACAGCTGCCTACCTCGCTTCCGACTACGCTAAATTCACAACGGGTGAAGTTATCAAAGTCGATGGCGGCTTGCACATTATCGGGATGCCACAGTCAGAAAACTTCTGATAGGATTGGTTCAGGATCGGGTCCACGCCGCTGTCGCTGACACGGTCTTGGCCCTTATCCCGAATTTCCTGCTGATATTCATCACCGCAGACATATCGACGCACCTGATCCTATTGGGTGCCACGATTCCGTTTTACAACCTAATTTCCATTCGGTTTTTCGAACAAACCTACGGCCAAAACCTCTTCAATCTAAACCTCACCGAAAACGGCTGCCTATCGTGTCGCGAATTGCAACGGTCATGGCCTGTCATCCTGTGGTTCTTCGCTGGATGCATCTTGATCGTGACACCAACATCACTCACGTCGAACAGCAGTATACTCTACACCGCATCCCTCGTTGTGGGAGGACTATCAGGCATAGCCCTCAACACAGCCCTCCTGTTTCGCCCAAACCAATGCTATTGGGATCAAAACACAGGCTTCAAACTCATCTATATACCTTCTTCTTGATAAAATAACCTCGGGAAGGTTCCAAGGAAGGGCGGCGCCCTTCTTTGGTGCCGCGCGCACAGCGCAAAACATCATGCGCGCGACAGCGCTCAATCTTTTAAGGTGTGGGCTCTTGGGGCCGGTGCACCGCCTTCGAAACTGTTCCCGTTCACATAATCACACGGCGCTTCCTGCATTTCCAAATGCAGACCTGCACCAGAATAAGGATGTGCTGCTGCTAAAGCCTCATCCAATTCAATCCCCAAACCAGCAGCCGTCGGAGCAGGAATAAACCCGCCTTCAACTTTCAA